>JAKADF010000234.1 GCA_021820805.1 Bacillota bacterium | reverse complement strand
CAAACAGTTTCAGCAGCGGTAATTCTAACGACCCAGATGAGCGTTACGGTTGCTGCCGCTGCGGTGGGACTTAGGATTGGTGCAATTTCCCCTGGCGTGAATACAGCCATTATTTTGGTGGCTATGGTGACATCGGTCGTTTCTCCAATTCTGTTTGGAAAGATCGTACCGCGGCAAAAAGAGGCAGCACCCGAGAAAATTGTTATTTTCGGTTCTGCACCAGAGGCTCAATTGCTGCTAGACCGATTAAACAACAGGGGTGAGGAGATTGAATGGATCCGCCCGCGTACTAAGCTGAATGATGAAGCATTTGCCAATATGAAAATTGGCATCATGGATCCGTCTGTTACCCTCAAAAATCTCGGGATCCCGAAAACGGGTGTAAAGGCCATTTTACTCTATACATTCAGCGATACATGGAACTTGTCATTAGCTGAACAAGCATCAAAATTGGGGATACCGATAATTATCTGCAGTGTTCGAGATGTTGAGTTATTGAATCGTTACAAAAATGAAACGCGTTTTCGAATTGTGAACCCGCAGATTTCAGTTGTAAGTTACGTTGACCAGTTGCTGCACTATCCAGCATCCAGTGAATTATTTCATCACACTGAGACGGATTTGGAAATTAAAGAAGTGCAGTTGACAAATTTAAGCCTTGTTGGGCGACAGCTAATGGATTTAGCTTTGCCGGCCAGCCTGCTTGTCTTTTCGATTGTTAGGAGCGGGATGCAGATTGTCCCTCATGGTCAGACGAGGTTTCAATATGGAGACACGCTCATTATTGTCGGGAATGCAGATGATGTGGAACAGTTTACTCGTTTAGTCAAGGCACATTGGGTTTGAAATTTTCAGCCATATAATTGAAAAAGGAAGGCTGTCCTTTTTTGGGGGCAGCCTTCCTTTGTGACAATCCTATATTCCATGTATTACATGGCGGATGGCGCTTCCAGGCCAATTAAATGAAGAGCAAATGCAAGTACGTTCCTACAAGCTGCCGTAATGGCTAACCGCTGGTTCCTGGTTCTGTCATCCGGTGCATTTAAGATTGGGTTATCGTGATAGAAGCGATTAAACGCTTGGCAAACCCGTAGGGCAAGCCGAGCGATAATGGATGGATCAAGTTCATCAATCGCCCGTTCAAACAACTCGTTTGCTTGCGCCATTTCATAAATGAGAGACCATTCAGTATCTGTAACCTCGGAGAACTCGCCATCCAGGAGGAGACTGATATTTTGGGACTCAGCTTTCCGAAGTACACTAGAGGCGCGAGCATGTGTGTATTGAACATAAGGGCCAGTCTCACCGTCGAAATTCAAGACATCTTCATAGCGGAAATCGACGTCGTGCATCCGATATGTTTTTAGGTCGTTAAATATAACGGCGCCGATTCCGACCATTTCAGCAACCTTGTGTTTATCCTGTAATTCTGGGTTTTTCTCGTTAATAATTTTTTCTGCCTCTTCAATCGCGCGAGATAAAACGTCCTCGAGGTAAACAATTTTTCCGCGGCGTGTAGACAAACGTTCCCCGTTGTACTTCATCATGCCAAATGCGACATGAGCGCATTCTTTTACCCATTCTCTGCCCATTAGTTCAAGGACTTTGAATACCTGCTGGAAGTGGAGAGTCTGCTCTGCTCCAACAACATAAATAATTCGTTCTGCTCCAAGCACCTTATGCCGATAATCTGCAGCAGCCAAGTCACGAGTTGCGTAAATCGTCGCCCCATCGGATTTTAGAATGATGCACGGCGGCATATTCCACTCTGAAAGGTCAACTACTTGAGCGCCGTCACTTGTCACGAGCAGCCCATTGTCGCGAAGTTCATCAATAATAGCTTGCATTTTGTCATTGTAGAAACTTTCGCCAAGGACGTGGTCAAAATGAACTCCAAGCAAGTCATACGTTTTTTGGAATGATTTCAGGCTTTCAGAAATAAACCATTTCCATAAACGTACAGTTTCTTCATCACCGTCTTCCAATTTTTTGAACCATTCTCTTGCTTCATCATCGAGTTCAGGAGATTTTGAAGCTTCTTCGTGAAAACGGACGTACAATGAAAGAAGTTCGCGAACGGGATTTGCCTTCACTTCTTCCTCGTTGCCCCACTTCTTATATGCAGCAATATTTTTCCCAAATTGCGTTCCCCAGTCACCCAGATGGTTAATACCCATCGCATCGTATCCGTCTGCTCGGAATAAACGCAAAATGGATTCACCAATCATGGTTGAGCGCAAATGACCTACTCCGAAAGGTTTTGCAATGTTAGGTGAAGAAAACTCAACAGCTACTTTGTGACCTTTCCCGCGCTTTGCGGAAAAAAGGGATTCAACTTCCGTATTCGCGGTTAGAACTGTTGCTTTGGCAAATGCCGTATGGTGGAGCTTGATGTTCACATAGCCGCCAACAGTCGTAATTTCGCCACATTCTGGTATATCTTTGATAGCACCTGCAATTTGTTCTGCAATTTGTGCAGGATTTTTACGGAGCGCTTTGGCAAATTTAAAGCAAGGGATTGCAAGATCGCCAAGTGATAAATTTGGCGGATATTCAATTACCTGAAGAATGTCCTCTTCAGGTAGTCCTGTCGCATTCATAATGCTCCTCGACAGCTCTATTTTGACCTGTTTCAAGACTAATCCTCCTAGCGGGTAGACGAACAAAATCAATTTAGATATTATACCACGCAAAATGGGATAGATGGAACTAGAGCGAAGGGGGGGCGTATGGTATACTGGCCATACACCAAGTTCACATAAAACAGCTTGTACATCTAAAAAAGAACCTCTGTCGAACGCTGTGAGGAGGTGCATCATGGACAATCGGATGCAAAACGGCAGGTCTGACTCACGAAAATCGAAAAGCAATGTGATTGCCATGAAATTAGACGCAGCTTATTTTTATGAACGCGGCGTTCAATTTTTACAAAAGAATGATTTGAAGAAAGCTTTAAAAGCTTTTAAACGGACTGTTGAATTTGAACCTTATAATCCAATTAACCACTGCAATTTAGCCGGCGTTCTATCTGAAATGGGAGATTTCCAAGCATCGAATGAGATATTGCTTCATATTTTGAATGATTTGGACCCAGATATGGCAGAATGTCAATTTTACCTTGCAAATAATTACGCAAATATGGGGCAATACGACGTTGCTGAAGAATATGTCATTAAATATTTAGACGCTGAGCCTGATGGTGAATATGCGGAAGACGCTGAAGAAATGCTTGATGTACTAGTCGACGAATTTGGATGCGGGAAAGCTTATGAAAAATGGGAAAGGTCAAAGCAGGAGCAGGAATTTGCTTTAGCAAAACGCGATGGGCGTCATTTGCTCGAGCAAGGTCAATTTGAAGCTGCAGTTGAATGGTTAGAAGATATAGTTGCTAAAGAACCTGAAAATACAGCAGCCCACAATAACTTGTCTTTGGCTTACTACTACACCGGATCGCACACAAAAGCAATTGAAATGGCTGAAACTGTGCTGTCCCATCAATCAGATAATATACATGCACTTTGCAATTTAGCAGTTTTCACAAAACAGGCAGGCCCGCGAGACAAACTCGGGCAGTGTATCCGCAAGCTTGTGAAGGTATTCCCGCTTCATTACGACTTGGCAATGAAAGTCGGAACGACTTTGGGACTCGTAGGCCATCACTTGGATGCAATGCGGGTATTTGAGCGGCTTTCACGAATTGTGGATGATCCAGAGCCTGTGCTTATTCATTCGATTGCAGCATCTGCTGCGAATGCTGGACGGTTTGCGGTTGCACATAAGTGGTGGAAACAACTTACTTTACAGCCTGATATAAAAGATATCGCGCATTATTATATGGAGCAGCTTGAGCGGGCCATGCAAGAAGGCAGACGCAGTATGCGCGTAAGTTATCAATATGATTTGCCGCTTCAAGTTCAATTTGCTGAAATGAAAAAGCGTTTGCAAAATACAGATATGGATACGTGGCGAACCGATCCGCTGCTTCGAGCATCACTCTACTGGGGATTGCGTCATGGCAGTTCTGACACGAGGAAAGCTGTCATTCGAACTCTGGCACTTATTGCAGACCCGGATGCTGAAAAAGCGCTTCGTGCTTTTCTAAAGCGTTCAGATGTTGATGAGATGCTGCAGACAGCGGCGCTGCTGGCACTTAAACGAATGAAAGCAAACGGAACGGTTGAAGTTGAAGAAGATGGCGATGTGCGGGTTGTTTCCATGTCAGGTTTGGCGCAAGATTTAATTTTAACCATTGACCCTGTTTGGCAAGAGATATGGCGTGATACTGAAAAATGGCTTAGAACTCACCGCCATGCAAAGCTTGTTAAATCAGCAAAACAAATGTGGCTAACTTATACGGAGAATTTGTTTTTTGGCGCAAACGGCAGGCTAGGAAAACCACAAATTTGGGTAAGCGGTCTGGTTTATTTGTCGCTGCGCTATCATGGTGTGCCGATCCTGCAAAAAGATATTGCGGAAGAATTCCATGTGTCACCGTCTTCTATTCGAAAGGCATCGACACGTTTGGAAGCCGTCATGTTTAGAAACCAGGAGATATAGAATGGAACTATCGCGTTACGTGATTGTTGGCACTGCAGGGCATATCGATCATGGTAAAACTGCATTAGTGAAAGAACTGACTGGTAAAAATACAGATAGACTAAAGGAAGAACAAGAAAGAGGAATTTCAATCGACATCGACTTTGCGCCCTTGCGGTTTGATGACCAAATGGTTATCGGCATTGTCGATGTCCCTGGTCATGAGCGTTTTATTCGAAACATGGTCGCTGGGGCAGTCGGTGTCGATGGTGCATTGCTTGTTGTCGATGTGCGCGAAGGAATTATGCCTCAAACAAAAGAACATATTCGAATCTTGGAATTACTTGGTGTAAAGTCAGGCATTATTGCACTGACAAAATGTGATTTGGCGGACGAGGAATGGATTTCGGTTGCAGCAGATCTAACACGCTCAGAACTGGAAGGTACGGTGTTTGCCGATGCACCGATGATTTATACGAGCGTAAAAACGGGACAAGGAATTGAGGAATTAAGAAGGGCACTGCGTCATCTTGCGGATTCTGTTGTCGTAAAAGATGCAGCAGGCCCATTTCGTCTGCCTGTTGACAAAGTATTTTCTATTCCTGGGCATGGTACGGTTGTAAGCGGTACGGTCTGGCAGGGAATGGTTCGTGTTGGAGACAGCCTCGAATGTTTACCAGGGAAAAGACAAGTGCGTGTACGTGGGATTCAGGTACATGGCCAATCGGTTGAACATGCCTCTGCCGGGCAGAGGGCTGCGCTCAATTTGGCAGGTGTCGACAAACAGAACATCCACCGTGGAAATGTTGTAGTGACACTAGGGACAGTTTCTGAAAGCAGGCTGTTAGATGCGTTTGTTATGGTCCCAATCGGCAGCGATTTCGTTTTACGTCATAGGGAAAGTGTCCATGTTCATCTTGGAACCGCTGAATCAGTCGGCAGAGTTTTATTACTTGAAAAAGATGAACTTTCCAGTGGTACAAGCGGTTTTGCACAGCTTTTGCTTGATGAGCCGATTGCCGTTAAGGCTGGTGACAAATTTATTTTGCGAGGCGGGACGCCGCTTACGACAATTGGCGGGGGTCATGTAATCGACGCGCTTCCAAATCGCCTTCATCGTCGGCACCGTGCAAACATTGTCCGTTTGCTTGAAACGAAAGACAAGGGCAGTCCAATCGAACGCCTAGTCTCTAAAGCAAAAGCGGGCAGCTTTCTAACAGATGCGGAAGTTATTGCAGAGTTGCAAATTTCCATATCTGAAGCAGAAGCGAGTTTTGCAAATCCGATAGCAGGAGTGCGGTTACTCCGCACTCCTCTCGGGTGGCTTGCGGAAAACACAGTTGCTGATATTCTTCAACTTTTGCAAACGGAATTATTAACTCTCCATAAGCAAAATCGGTTTCAAGAAA
>JAKADF010000233.1 GCA_021820805.1 Bacillota bacterium | reverse complement strand
GGATACTCGATCCTTCAAACAGCGAGTCTTAAACTGAAGTAACATGCTGGCGCACAGGGCTAACATCAAGGAGGGAGAGTTTGGAATGGCAGAAATAATGCTTGAAAAGTATCCCCATACGTTGGGGTATCGCTTGTACCATCCTCCTGGCAATTGCGAGTGAACTATGTAAAGGTCGATGAAAAACCATATGAAGAACAGCAAGAACAAGCCGTAGATCGTCGGTATGGACAGTCCAAAGGTTTCTTTGGCAATTTTTCGACGTATAACAGCCGGTTGTCCAAATTTCTCCAACGCGATCTGAGTGGCTTCCTCTTCGTCGTGACCCGACATCATGAGACTTTGAATTTCGTCTTTTAAATGCGATGACATTTCCTCAATCCACTCGGATTTTTCTCGTTTCGTAAGTCCGCTCTGCCGCATCACTCGTTCCAGATATAATTGTATTGGACTTGTCATAGTGCAAATGCCTCCCCTAAGAACGCATTCACAATTCGCTGATAGTTGTTCCACGACTCTCGTGCCAATTCTAATTTCGCAAGCCCTTGTTTTGTGATGCGGTAATAGCGTCGTCTGGGACCACCTGTTTCAGTTCCCCAAAAGCCTTCAATGAAATGTTCCGCCTCCAATCGGCGAAGAGCGGGGTACAACGTTCCTTCTTTCAATTCCAAGACTCCGTTTGTTTGTTCGTTCACATACTTGGCAATCTGATACCCGTAAGTATCGCCGCGTGCAACAACAGAAAGAACGATTGGATCAATAAACCCTTTCACCATATCACGGATTATATAGACCACCACCATATATAGAATGTCTATGTATCAGGATAAGCATTTACAGTAAAGATGTAAAGGGTACGGTGCATAATTCGACAAGTTTCCTGCTTCAATCTCCTGGCTTCTGGACTATACTTAACATTGACACTATCAATACGAACGCATGTGAACACTCATACTAACTATTAGCAATACACCGAACCTGACTGGCATTTCAATATCTGACGACTACCAAGATCTCGACACTCTCTACATGTCTCTCCTCACCATTGTCAGGGGCGAAGAGCAGAACGGGAACTATGAAGATTTGCGGCTTCGCGCTCTCGGAATCATGTACGATATTTGACATGATTCCAAGTAGTTTGAGAATTTGAGTTCGTCTTGAACGGCATGGATGAAGACATGATGAAACTCCTTGAGGTGAATATCCGATACCTGGAAATCTGGAGTAAGGAAGAGCGAGTGAAGACATTATCGACGATCTTTAAGCGGATGGTCGAAGGTAAGGAGTACCAGAAAATCGAGCGAGATGTGAGAGAAATGGCGATAGCCAGCAACTGTTCAATAGGAGATATCAGCCTAAGTTGGGAATATCCTAATGAGGCAAAGTGGTAGAGAGAATAGGAGAGAGCTTGAAAAAATAGAAGGAACGTAGGTAATAAAAAGGCTACTTTCGCGCCAGGAAGGGTGAATAAATTTGTATCAGGTACTTACAGACAAGGATATTGAGAAGCTCGTCTCAATGAATTCGATAGTTGGTGCAATCGAACACACTTTTGAGGAACAGGCAAATGAAACGATTGTTTCACCTCCGCGATTTTACCTGGAAACGGAACGTGGCGACTTAGTTTTCACGGCGGGTGCCGTAACAGCAATGCAAAAGGTCATTGGATTTCGTGTCTACGATACCTTTGCGAATGACTTTGATGGTCATCAGCAGTTTGTTTGCGTGTTTGATTCCGATACGGGTATTTTCAGGGGCATCGTAATCGGCAACCTACTCGGTGCTGTTCGCACTGGGGCAATTGGTGGAGTAGCAATAAAAACCATGGCTCGCAAGGATGCAAAGCGAATAGCGGTGCTTGGTACGGGCGTACAGGCGCATACACAATTGAAGGCGGCTGTCGCTGTTAGGGATATCAAACATGTTCGAGTCTTCAGTCGCAACCAGGAAAACCGAGAGTCATTTGCGACTGAAATGACGAAGAAACTGGATGTGGAAGTCGAAGCAGTAGATTCTTCAAAAGATTGCGTAAGTAATGCTGATATTATTATCTGCGCCACCAATAGCGGCTCGCCTGTTTTCGAAGCGGAATGGCTTACACCAGGAGTACATATCAACACGGTTGGTCCTAAATCAATAAATCGACATGAAGTACCAATTGAAATTGGGGCACGTAGTTCAGTGATTGTTACTGACTCTATAGAACAGTTAAAAGCCTATTCAACGCCGCATTTTTTAGTCGGTACACCCGATGAGAAACGGATTATACAACTCGGCGATATCGTGAGTGGGAAAGCATCGGGGAGGACGGGGCAGAAAGATATAACCCTGTTTTGTTCTGTGGGTCTGGCGGGTACAGAAGTAGTTGTTGCAAATGAAATCATAAAAGAGGCATTGGGCAGGGCGTAATAGCAGGGCGGTCTGCTCTCGTATGGCTTATGGATCGCATTTAGAAGCTTCAAGCTAATAAAGAGGATGCTCCTTGTACACACGCAAGGTTATTTTTCGTGCATTTCATCACTTCTCCAATAAATGAGGGTTCTTTGGTTTCATTGATTTTACATTAAGTTGTAAACAACAATGGAGGGTGTTTTTGCAATGAGAAAATTCACAAAATGTACAATTGTAGGCGTAATGCTAAGTATTGTGGGAATTATTACTGGATGCGGTACTGCCAACAACAATACACCTGCGAGGCAAACATCAGCAAACACAACTAATTCAGTGACGAACTCTGCAGCAAATCAAGAATCCAATCAGAGAACAAATGTCTCAGCAGGAAATGTTGCAAATTCTGTTGTTAGCCAAACAAACCATGGATTGAAGCAGGGTGAATCGCTCATCGGAGGTAATCCTGTCGCAGCTGCCCCTATTCCTTTTTTGCCTAAATCACGTTATCGCAGCTCCATTCCAACATCCATTATTCATGTTGAATACGGTGTCACTGCACCGAAATCACCAACGTTACCAGCAACAGTTCAAATGTCACTTCCTAAATCCCTTTCTCACGATTTAACCGCATATTACTTACCGCTGTACGGAGGTACAGGTTTCTACGTTGTGGGTCTCAATGGGATGAAGGCAACGGGGCAAGTGGGTGCAGATGGTTCATATAGTATTTCCTTGGAAAATTCAACAAATACAGAAATCGATCTTTCATCCACTGGACTATGCCAGGGCTGTGCTGTAGATGTGGCTTCACTGTATTTCCCTTCCGCAAGAAAAGATACAAAGGACTATGGGGGATATAACGGTACCTTTATTGAAGACCTTCCAGTAACCATAGAAACTTTGAATTCAAATGTTAAAATATGGAGTTGCATCGAAAAAGGTCACAGACAACTCTTTGGATTCGCACATTACACGCCCATAACAAATGGACAAGGAACTTTTATGAATGAAGTATTCGTTGGCTCAAGTAAGGAGGTACAGGAGATTGCACCATGGGTATTGCAAAATACCCTGATTCAGCATCACATGCAATTTTGATAGACATGCATTGTAATACTCTCGAGGGTCTGTGAGTGTGATACCAGCATTGAAAAAGAAGCCATACTTCACATATTAGGGCGAGATTTTTAATCCTGAACGGTATCGTAAACATCCTCATTGACCAGTATCTTATAGCCAAGAAATACCTAACATACCCAGTTCGGCTTTTATCGGAGTTGTTTACCATAAATTTGATATAAGGCTTCTTAATTTGCCCATACATTTCTGTTTGGAATAGCCAGATGTCCAGAATATCAAAGTTGCCAAGCATCCTTCGCATCCTTGGCTCATCTCTACTTTTTCAGCGAGCTAAATAAGAGACTAAACTGAAAGAATCCAGTCTGCAATGTCTTCGATAACTTGCTTATCTACATGCTGTGGAACCTTATATTCCTTTTTCGCCTTTAGTATTTCTCCATAAACATAAGGCATAAACACATGATTTAAGTTCGGATATAGTTTAAATGTAACATTAGGTTTATTGCTCAATAATTCTTTATAAACGTTAAAGTCTCTTTCTACAGATACGTGAAAGTCCTTATCTCCTTGCATAATTAACATTGGTTTGTCTAATGCACTAAGATAGTTGGTGGATGGGTGTTCGCCCATTTCTTTGAAGTAGTAAGCTCTAGTATATCTCCCCAGAACCAATGTTGATTTTGCTTCCTCGTCAGTAAGGTTGTAAATGTTATGAAATTTAGCCGATAACTTTGCGATTTGTTTTTTGGCGATGATTTTTAAAATCTTGTTGAGGGAGTCTAAGACTTTATAGTTTTGGTCCATGAGAATTTCTTCGAATTTACGCGGAGAACCCGCCATAATAATGATTCCAGCAAAAATTCCGCCTTCTGCATCGATTCGCGGTGCTAGCATGCCTCCCATGCTATGACCCAAGATAAACACTTTGTTTGAATCGATTCGTGCGTCGTTTCTTAAGAAATCAGCAGCTCGAATCGCGTCCTCAATGGTTTCTTCTTTAACGGAAAGCCCGTTGTCGTGTTTTATTTGGTTACCATAGACAAATGTTCTCTTGTCATAACGTAACACCGCAATTCCCTTTTCTGACAAACCTTCAGCTAGATCTTTAAAAGGGGTAATACTCCCAACTTTTTCATCTTTGTCTGTTGGGCCAGAACCGTGAACCAACACAACCGCAGGGAGATGGCCATTCGCTTTATTAGGGATGGTTAATATGCCATTCAGTGGGTAATTCGTATTAGCACCTAGGATAACTTCTTCATCGACCATTGCACTCACCTCTTTGGACCGTCCTTCAACAATTCAATGTTCTTCCTGCGTGTGCCGTCAGACATTGCTTTAAAGACACTCTCATTCATCGGATTTTATCGCTTTCACTGACTTACCATACTTATCTGATACAGCATCTTCATTGATATTATTATATAGTTATATGACTAATAAGTTAGCAGACATGAAACACAGTAAACTTTGAAAAAGCATTTACGGTCAGTTGCCAAAGACTAACTCGATGTTCTTATCAAGAGTTGGCGAAGATCCGCTGTTCAGTGCCACGTCGCTGTTACCGACTCTAACAGTTGCAGAAAGGAGCAAAAATGTTGCACTTGTTATAGACCCATCTTTCCCAAAGAACTTTGCAGTAACTGTGGTGATGGTTCCAGATGCAACGCTTGGTCCGCCGCTGCTTATTCCAGGTGTTGAAACCTGAAGCGAATTAATCGCACGAATTACGTTCACAATCCATTGTTTATCTGTAACCGTTTTGGTTACTTTGCCTTTTGTGAGCGCCACTTTAACAATATCAGTTGGTAAGTATGAATTTTTGGGTCGAGGTGGCACGACGATGTAGTATGCTTTTAATTTAAAAATGGTTTTGCCATTTTGTTTTTGAAGTAGAAACCCAAGATTGATATCAGGAACTCGCGTTGGCTCACCAGGAACCCCATTTTTCGTAAAGTCGAAGTAGTCAGTTGTCGGATTGCCGACTTTACCCGATTGCCCTTGTCCGCTAATCGTGTACCCCAACTTTTGAAATTCCTGTGTGTACCAATTTTTGATTTGTGTTTGTGAGTCTTTAGACTCAAAGTACAATGTCCCATCAACCAAATCTGCATTCATCGGCGTTCCCATATCTCCAATTGTGGTCACTGGTTTCGTTGGTGCAGCACCAGGATACACGGGTAGATACACAATGACAGGTGTCTTTGGTGGTGAGATATCTGGAATTTGTTGCTTGACCAAAGGATCTGAACTGAGTATCAATTTCACATCAGTAGGAGATGTATGTGCAAAGAAACGAATTGGTTGATTGGATGGTGAAACAGGCTGCCCGCCATCGGTACGGACTTTCTGCGTCGCGCCACAACCTATCAAAACGAACGCGCATAAGACGGATGCGCCAACAAGTATCGATCTCTTCATAATTTTAGCCTCCATACAAATAAGACGCTGCAATTCATTACTCCGTTACACTCGCTTTTCAATA
>JAKADF010000232.1 GCA_021820805.1 Bacillota bacterium | reverse complement strand
CGCAAAACTACGGGTCTAAGGGTATGTTACCTATGATTGCCGGGTTGCCACTTCAAACTTTTTTTGCTTGAAGGCGACCTGTATTACAAAGGCCGCCTTTTAAACTATAAAGTTGAGTGGTGATAGGAAACTACTAGTTATATTAAATTAAGAAGTTGGGAATAAATATATTTTAGTATACTCTTTTGAACATTAACAATAATAGAATCCCCGTCAAATTACTAAGAATTAAATTAACATAATATTTCCCCAAAAATAAAAATAGGGAGCATAAGGGGGACAGATAATGGACATCTCTAGTAATCCTGCAATTAAGAACAATCATCTTAAAGCTATTGATTTAAATAATATAGATTTAAAAATACAGAAATACATATCTTCCTCTAAATCATTCAACACGAAACGGGCATATCAATCCGATTGGGTAGATTTTGAAAATTGGTGTGCTGAAAACCAACTAATCTCTCTTCCTGCAGCAGAAAATACAATTATCTTATACATATCCACACTTGCGGAATCAGGCATGAAAATGAGTACTATCCAGAGGCGAATCACTTCAATTTCTATCGCACATCAAGCTAAGGGTTTTTCATCTCCAACATATGGTATAAAAACTAAAACTGTTTGGAAAGGAATTCGAAATGAGTACGGTGTAGTTCAAGTAGGAAAAGCACCAATCCTAGTTAAAGATTTGCGGCGTATGGTAATGTCTCTTCCTGGAAATATTCAAGGACTAAGAGATAGGGCCTTGCTTCTTGTAGGGTTTGCAGGTGCCTTTCGGCGTTCAGAATTAGTCGCATTAAATATTGACAACGTTGAATTTGTAAATGAAGGATTAATTATTTTAATCAAACATAGTAAAACCGATCAAGAAGGAGTAGGAAGAAAAGTCGGTATTGCATATGGTTCACATTTAGAGACTTGTCCCGTTCGTACATTAAGAAAATGGATTGAGGAGTCTAAAATTACTGATGGGCCATTATTTCGTAAGATTAACAAATTCGGATTAGTGGAGAAGAGGCATCTATGCGATAAATCTGTTGCATTAATTGTAAAAAGATCAGCAGAATCAGCTGGGCTAGATTCAAGTATTTACTCCGCCCATAGCCTTCGAGCAGGCCTCGCAACTTCGGCAGCAGTTGCGGGGGTTAGTGAATGGTCAATTATGCAACAGACAGGACATAAGAGTGTAGAGATGGTACGACGGTATATTAGAGATGGTAACTTGTTTAGGGATAATGCTTCAGCACAAATCGGGTTGTAATTAAGTTGTTGTTATCAATTTCACTCGAGAAGACTCCCCCTGCTATTAGCGGACGATGAATCATGGAAAATCGCTTAAAAATCTGACAATCTACCTCTTTTGCACCTCCTAACATTGGTATTAAAAGGGGGTAAAATTTGGGAAGATAAAATCAAAAGAACAAAAAGAGGAAGTAGTCTACCGAACGTAATCACAGCAGCTTTAACACTTGACGAAAGCACAATATGAATCAATACAGGTTTGTGGCTCATACCACAAAGAATCTTTATGAACCGTTATACGAAGGGCACTCATGAAAGCCGGAAGAAATCTAGCAAGGCTCATTAAGGGTTGGCACTGGGAGCGGTTAATGTAAGACTCACCACACTTAAGACTATGTTTTACTGGTTGCAGGTTGAAGGACTAATACTTACGAGCTCGGCTTGGAATTTGAAAAAGCAGAGGGTGGACGAAGTTGTGATAAGGGCTTTTTACGTATGAACAGAATCGGTGTGCTATTCGACCAACCAAAAGTTCAACTTATGCTGGTGTGCTTGGTATGCTAATTTGCAGCTAATGGCAAACCAATACCAGATACATAGTTCCCCTTCCGGTAGACAAACCTGCAGCTGTTGCAGCACCAGCGTTCGATAGGTCTAGCGAGTTGTTGACTGCATCACCGAGCACGGATAGTGGCATCGTGAACGGCTTGGATTGAAATATCAGGTTTTGTATATAGAATATACTCTAAAAGGCTTGAGAAGCAGTTACATGTAAAGCGTACAGTTTGTGAATCATATTTGACGCGCCCAAACAGCTCCTTCATGAATTCAAGATAAGGTTCAATCGCTTTTTTTAAGTTCCTTGTTCTCAGTATCATCAAAACTGGTAAGGACCAAATGACCTGTCCGCTGCTGGACGATCAACCCTCTTGTCTGATCTCATATAAATTTCTTTAGATATCATATATGATTTAATATATAATTAAGTTGTCAGAGTGAGAAAATGTGCCATTGCACTTTGTTGCTGAACAACTGTAAACGAGGTGATAATCTTTGCAAAGAGGAAATGTCAGTATTTCTAGATTTCGAGGGGTCTGCAAAGATGATGTGAGCGCAGAAAGGAAAGAGCTTCTGCATAACGGTACGTGTTGTAGCGTTCGTCAACTCAAATGGAACCCGCCCGTTGGTGGAACAATTTACGGCACTTTGTTCAATTACCAGGGCGTCCTAGACAAATATAGAAGCAATTTCATTGAACCACCTTACATTGAATTGCCAAAAGCACCTGTTCTTTATATTAAATCTAATAATACGATTATCGGCTACGGGGCACCAATTCCATTACCGGATGGTATACCAGAAATAGAAGTCGGCGCATCTCTAGGTGTCGTTATTGGCCGTACGGCAACTCGAGTGTGTGAAGATAAGGCGTTCGAATATGTAACAGGTTACACGATTGTGAATGATGTTAGTATTCCACACGAGAGTTTTTTCCGTCCCGCCGTGAAGCAAAAATGCCGTGACGGTTTTTGCCCTATCGGACCGTGGGTAGTTGAACGAGATGCTGTGTCGGATCCAGGTACACTTGGTATTCGTGTATTCATCAATGGCAAATTACAACAGGAGAATACGACTGAAAACTTGATTCGCCCAGTATCCCGCCTAATAGCAGAAGTCACAGATTTTATGACTCTCTACAAAGGCGATTTGTTGCTGGTTGGTGTGCCAGAAGGGGCTCCTCTTGCAAAGGCGGGGGACCATATTCGAATCGAAATTGATCATTTAGGTTTTCTTGAAAATCCGGTTGTGCTTGAGAGCGAACTTTATTCGGGAGGTGAATTTGTATGAAACATGCTCGAATAGCATATCGTGGTGCAATTCATGATGCAATTGAAGTAGAAGGTTCTCTGAAACTTGGCGATGGTCGGTTTGTTAGCAAAAAAGAAGTAGTCTGGCTACCGCCAGTGGAGCCAAGGACAGTGTTTGCACTGGGATTAAATTACGCTGATCATGCAAAAGAACTTGAATTCAAGCCTCCAGAGGAGCCACTGGTTTTCCTTAAAGGGCCCAATACATTTGTTGGTCATCTAGCAGAGACACGTCGCCCGGCAGATGCCACTTTCATGCATTATGAGTGCGAACTAGCCGTTGTGATTGGACGAACGGCGCGGAAAGTTTCGCGCAAAAGTGCTTATCATTATGTCCTTGGCTATACGATTGCAAATGACTATGTGATTCGTGATTATCTTGAAAATTACTATCGACCGAATCTCCGGGCTAAGAATCGAGATGCATTTACGCCTATCGGTCCATGGCTCGTAGATGCGAAGGATATAGCGGATCCTATGGACTTAACGCTCAGGACCTATGTGAATGGGAAATTGACTCAGTCCGGCACAACAAGGGATATGATTTTCGACATTCCACATTTGATTGAATATCTCAGTAGTTTTATGACCCTTGGTGCTGGCGACATGATTTTGACAGGCACACCGAAAGGCGCGGTAAATATAGGCGTAGGCGATGAGATTGTAACGGAAATTGAGGGAATCGGAAGATTAATGAATACAATTGCGGGAGATAACCAGTTTTTTAGTAATCAACCCGTTGAGTAGGATGGGGAGAATCGATATGCCACATTTTATTGTTGAATATACGGATAACATCGAGGAAGAAGTGGAAATTAACAAGCTGCTTGAAAAAATCCATGCAATTTTAATTTCTCATGGAGATGTTTTTCCAGTCGGCGGCATTCGGTCAAGGGCCATTGAATTGCATGACTACCGAGTTGCTGATGGAGCAGAGGATGATGCGTTTGTTCATGCCACATTGAAAATTGGCCAAGGACGATCGGAAGACGTGAAGAAGCAGGTTTGTGATGAATTGTTTGGTGTGATAAAGGAACATTTTGCGGGTCTTTTTTCAAAACGATATCTTGCATTGTCCATGGAACTCGTCGAATTCAATGGAGTGACTTACAAACATAACAATATTCATAAGCGGTTTAAAAAAGAATAAACAACTGAGCCCATGGGTTTTTCTTTTATTGCTTTTATGATTTGAATCGTATATGATTTTTGATATGAAAACATCAACGAGTACCCAGGATAAACAGGAAAGAGCTTATGAGCTCATTAAGTCACGAATATTAAGTGGCACTTATGGTGCGAATTTTCGACTGGTTATCGATCGGCTCGCAAAAGAGTTAGGGTCCAGTGCTATACCGGTGCGGGAAGCAGTGAGACGGCTTGAAGCAGAAGGCCTGGTTGAGAGCGAACGGTTCAGTGGTGTCCGTGTAGCCAGGATCGATGAGAAAGCATATATGGAGACTTTAACCGCCCTTGCTGTTTTGGAAGGCTATGCGACAGCTTTGGCTTGTAGAAATTTGAAGAATGAAGACTTTACCGAGCTTAGAAACATTAATAGCCAGATGGCGAACGCGCGGGAACAGTTTGACCTAATGACATATGGATCGTTAAATCTAAAGTTTCACCGCATCATTTGTGAAGCTTCTAATCAGCGGTTCTTGATTAGCCAATTAAGGACCGTACAGGAAAGAATCAACGCCATTCGCACTTCTGTGTTCATGTTGATTCCGCACAGGACAACAGATTCTATTGCTGAACACGAGCAACTGATTCAACTCATGGAGGCAGGTGCACCAGAAGGCGATATTGAGCAGTTTGCAAGAGCTCATAAGATGGGCACTCTCGAAGCGTTCAAGCGATGGAAGGCACAGAATTCACGACAGGGAGATAAGTAATCCCCGTTATCATAATGCATGGATGTTCATGCATTATGATAACGAACGGTAGCCTATTTTTTGCGAGATCCGTTTACTGGCTTCGACTACGGCTTTTTTTGCTGCTTCAAGCTTTTCCCCAATCAGGTGAATAGACGGTCCATTGATTCCAACCGCAGCAATTGCATTTTTATTTACGTCGAATATGGGTGCGGCAATACCTGTCACGCCAAGTATTGCTTCATTGGATTCGATCCAGACCTCTTCTTCCCGGATTCGTTGGAGTCTTGCCATAACGTACTCCTTTTCCGTAACTGTCTCTTGCGTGAACTGGGGAATAGGCTGATTCAGCAGATCGGAGAGCTTTTCTGTATCCATGAAGGCCATAAATACATAGCCAAAGGCTCCAAAGACGAGCGGGCGACGAGGGCCTTCAAAAGAAGTAACTTTCAAACCTTCTGGATTTTCCTTACTGTAAATGTATACAAGAGTATTCTCATCCTTTATGGCTAGAAGAACTGTTTGATGTGTTCGTTCATACAAAGCTGATAGTTCTTCCTCAGACTCTTTTCTTAAATCAAGAGACGAAGAAATTAAATCTCCATATTCGAGGAACTTGAATCCCAGTTGGTATTTGAATGTTCCTGGATGAAAACGGATGAGTCCCCTTCGTTCGAGTGTAAACAAAATCCGGTAGACAGTTGTTTTTGGCAATCCAGATATCTTGCAAATCTCGTCAATTGTTAGCGCTGGGGTGTGGTGTGTAAATGCATTTAATATGTCAACTGCTCGATCAATTACTCGGATTGTCTCCATCCGCACGTCTCGCACCTGAACCCCTCCTCTAATTATCTCTTTTTGATGATTGTCTGAAATTCGGCTTCATAGTATTTTACAATGAATAAATGAATCAGACAATTCACTACATGGATTGACAAGCAATAATATTTGTTTTTGTATTTTCTGAATAGATAGTATTGACAATATAAAAATACCTTCTTAAAATTGATTTAAATCAAAAATGA
>JAKADF010000231.1 GCA_021820805.1 Bacillota bacterium | reverse complement strand
CACTGTCATTCGGGGTATGTCTTTTTTCCGGCAATTTTCCAACTACCCAACCGTAATAGTTTTGAGAAGAATTCATCGAACTGACCTCCTTAGTAAGTGTTGAGAGTATTGTATTATAACAGCAAGATATTGTGAATACTGTTATATAAAAAAATTTTTCGACATTTCGCTAAACTTCTCATCACCATTCCAAACTTACAAATTTAGCTTGAACCGAAGTGGTCAGATTTTAAATAAGTCAGCGGAGGTATAGTATATATCTAAAATATTGTTGTATTACAGTTGTAGAATTATCTTAATTGTTGTATTATAACAGCAACAAAGGAGTGATAAAAAATGAAAACAGTTGATTTAGATAATCAAAATATTCAATCCGTGATTTGCGAATCATGTGGTAATCCGATTTCCTCTGACCCAAATAATGATGAATCCTGTAAGTGCCCTGACTGCACAAAGTACTGGATCAAGGAACTAATCTTTCAACATTATTATTAGCTTACATGTCGACCCGGTGAATTGCTCCCAATAATTCATTTCACAGATATAAGCCGAGAACTTGAAGAAAAGTTAGGACGTCCGGTGGACGATTACGATGTAATCTCGTACATCATGTATCCATTGGTTTTCCTTGATAAAGAAAAGATCTCAGATGAGTACGGGCAAATCGCAGTACTAGATACGACAACCTTTTTCTACGGGCTGCTTCCTTGGGAAGAAATTGCTGTAGAGATTGAAAAGGGGAAAACGTTAATTGTCAAACTGGTTTCCGTGGGTCATCTTACTGCGGAGGGAAATAGAAACATTTACTATGAACTGAATGGCCAGCCGCGCAGGGTTACTGTACGTGATTTGTCTGCAGAATCGGCTGCTGAATTGCGACGCAAAGCGGATCCCTATAATGTCAGCCAGATTGGGGCTTCGATGCCAGGCAACGTACTCGAAGTTATGATTGAAAGCGGAGCTAGAATGAAGCAGGGAGAGCAGCTTATTGTTACAGAAGCGATGAAAATGGGGACAACTGTCCAATCCCCCTTTGATGCTTTGGTAAAAGAAGTATTTGTCAAGCCTGGAGATAGTATAGAGGCTGGCGACTTATCGTTGGAACTGGATAGAATCAATTAGCAGAGAACCAGCAACTTTGATGATGCATTTATTCTCATTACGATGTGCTCCATTTCTGTGTTTTATTAGAAATCTTACCATTGTTTAATATTTATTAATGAATAAATCCGCTTTACTTAATCAAAAATTTTTTATCATTGAAATGCAAACGTGGCTTCTGATTAGTCCGCAGCCTTCACCATATACCCTTTAGTGAATCCCGCCAGCCATTCAGCAGGCGGGATTTTTTAACATTAGTAATTATTGCTTCGCACGTTTCAACTAAATTCAATATTGATATTTCGAAAGTGCTAAGGCTTAAGCAGGGGTGTAGAGGTATAAAAATTATGGTACTAATCGGAAAATGGCAATGTACTCATCCATGAAAGAGTTGAGAAAATTAACGTTACGTTAAATGGCTCAGATGAGCGCTTGCTGGTCTTTCGGCATCTTAAAAAAACTACGACGGAATAATTAACACATAGGAAATTTAAGTTTCCATGTCGAATGTTTAGTTACTGAGATGTGGAGGTTTAATATGTTAACAAAGAATCGAATTGTACCCGAGAAAACTGTATATTTTCGCCCTGAAATTAAGTCATGTCCTCATTGCCATTCGAGTCTCCGGTTTTGCCATACAGTATGGAAAAAGAACATTTCAACACTTCAAGGAGTAATCCGTGTTTGGAGTATTGGTTATCGATGTTCTAATACCGAATGTACTTATGGAACTACAGTTTACCGCTCTGCGGAAGCAGAAATGCTTAGTATGAAACATACATCATATGGGTTCGACGTACTGGCTTACGTCGGAGAACTACGGTATAAACACCATAAAACTCGCCAAGAAATAGCAGATGAATTGAATGAACGGGGTGTAAAAACTTCCGATAGAAACGTTCAATTGCTGTATGAAAGGTACTTAACACTTCTACGTGCTAGTGCGACTGAGCGAGTTCGAGAGGTTTTACAACAGGTTGTTGATGAACATGGCGGAATCATTCTTTCTATGGATGGTGTTCAACCGGAAAAAGGAAATGAAACGCTTTACGTTATCCGAGAGGTATTAAGCGGTACCGTTCTGGCTGCAAGAAATATGAAGAGTAGTTCTGCGTCCGATCTCGAAACGCTAATCTCTCCGGTAATCGAATTAGGCTATCCCATTATTGGCATTGTGAGTGATGGACAGCAGTCGATCCGTAAGGCAATGGAAAAACTCTTACCCGATGTTCCTTATCAGTACTGTCAATTTCATTACTTGAAGGACATTGCTAAGCCTGTTGTTGACCTCGACCGAAAGCTTAAGACATCCATTAAGAAAAATCTCCGCGGAATACGTGGCGTGGAGAAAAAAGCGGATAAAATTGACTCGCTTGAATCCGAAGTCGCCAAAGATTATGTTGCCGCGATTCGTTCATTATTGCTAGAGGATGGAGATCCACCACTTAATCTACCTGGCATGCTCATATATGAAAACGCGAAAGCCATTCAGGAATCTCTACAAAAGTGCCTGGCTAAAAAAGGGGTCCTTGCTTCTAGAAACCCTATTCAGAATAGTCAGTAAAGTCGAAGCGTTTGCTGACCTTTATATGAACGTAAAGTGCTGGATGGTGCCCATCCGATCAATTGCCAAGGCATTAGAGCCCAGTAATAACAAAACAAGTGAAAGTGTGCGTCTCGAATTAACCGCGCAACTAAAGGTTATGCAAGATACCTTTACAGCCAAAGGCGACCAAGAAATGGTGAAGATTATATTGACCTATACGAAAGGATTTTGGAATGGTCTATTTACCTATTACGACTATCCATATATGCCAAGAACGAACAATGACCTTGAGAGGTTTTTTCGCAATACCAAGAAGAAGCATCGACGTACAACAGGGTTAAGAAGTTGGAATGAATACATATTGCGCTATGGAGATTATATCGTCTTTGTCGACGATGCTCTGCGGCAGAAGGACATTGTTCAGAGACTAAGCAACGTACCATACGAAACATACAAAACACAAGCTAACCAATGGAGAATGCACTTGACTGAATCCACCAAGAGAAGACAGTTTCGTAACGATCCTTCTGCATATCTAAAAAAAGCCGAGCTTAAATGGATGTGTTAATTATTCCGTCGTAGAAAAAAAACCGTCTAGCAGGTGTCAGTTCGACATAAGTGGTGATACAGTCAAAAAACCAAATTTCCAGTTCTTTCTCCATAGTTTTGATCTAATGATTACTCAGGGCTGCATCATGTCCATGTGCGCCACCTCCCAGGAAGTTCTCAGGAAAACTGATTTCGCGACCGTCAGATGTTGTTTATACTATATATCGTTATTTTCGAATGCGTACAACCTTTCTGCAGTCTGTCTTATGGAACCATAATCGCCATTTGTTGTATCATTCAATAAATCGAACGTAAAGCAAAAAAAAGGTATGAAAGTCGTATTGGTAACGCCTTATTATCATCAGCAGCGATTGTCCGGCAGATACCTGAGGCACTGCAGTGTCTTGATTGTCCAGTAAGTGGCAGTCCTAGGGAGCCTGAAAAAGGTGAGCTTACGCTTCTTGTTGGCACAAGTGAAGTGGCGTTAAATGCTGCGGCGTCAATTTTACCTAAACTTGGTACAGTTAATCATGTTGGGACGGCAGGACAGGGAAGCAATTAAGCTGGTGAATAACATTATGACGATGTGTAATATGGCAATAGCAAGTGAGGCGTTTACACTTGGGGTTAAGGCTGGTATTGAGCTGGGACTTTTGTACTAGGTTCTCTAAATAATTCACGTGGGCGTTCCTTTCATTTTACTAAACGAATATCAAAAGTATTGGAGCGAAATTTCAACCCCGGGTTTGCGTTAAATCTAGGAGAAAAAAATTTGCGTACTTCTCTCATATTTGCTCACGATGAAGCCTCTGTGCATCAAATTTATGGACTTGCTAGCGCAAATGGACTTGGAGCCTTAGATATCGCTGCAGTCATTCAACTTTACGAATAGTGGGGGAATACCGCTGCAAAGAAAGACGGTTAAAGGCTAGGTCTCTTATGGCCCTTATCCGCTATGTGCAAGAAGAGCGCACGGCAACTCAAGTTTTGCACAATTCTAATTCTGTAATATGACGTTTGCCATTACCTGGTTAAGGTGTTCTAACAGTTGAATAAAAATAGCTTTTACATTATTATAATAGAAAAGTAACGAAACAAGGTATTGTAGAGCAAAATACAGCAAGGAACATTTTTTAATGAAAAAAATGAAACGGCTGTTTCGCGTGAGTCGCTAGATAACCTCTAACGAATAATCACTCGGTGCCCAGCGTTCTCCAGCTTTTTGGCGAGTGCTGGGCTTTGTTATGTTTTTCGCATGGAGGTGAAATTGTAGTTTAAATAAGATATGGATGGAATAATCACAGTAACTTGAGATTTGTTGACAGTATATTGGTTCTTAAACGTAATTTGATTAAACTGAGTAATTTAAATATTTCAACTGCCATTTTTGAGCTGCGTAACTAACATTGCGTGGATAATCATAAATGCACCAGTTGGCCGTATTGGCTAGCTAGTGCATTTTTTATGTGACTTAAATTCTTATAACAGGAGTTGTTACGACAATGAGCAAGGAAATGTATCAAGAAACCTATGATGTAATCGTTGCTGGTGGTGGAAATGCTGCTTTATGCGCAGCATTAGCGGCCCATGAACGGGGTGCCAAAGTATTGGTATTAGAACGGGCACCAAAGGAAGAACGTGGTGGTAACTCTCATTTTACTGGCGGTGCTTTTCGTTTTCCGTTTGCAAACCTTGATGAGATGAAAAGGGTGGTTCGCGATCTTACAGTAGAAGAAGAAAATTCAATTGATTTGGCCCCTTATACCGAGGACAACTTTTACGATGATTTACTGAAGGTAACTGAATATATGACAGATCCAGAACTTGCAAACCATCTTGTGAGTAACGCGCAAGACACGATGAGCTGGATGGCCGACCAAGGAATTCGATTTGCTTTAATGTTTGGCAGACAGTCCTTTAAGGTAAACGGCAAGTACAAGTTCTGGGGTGGTCTTAATGTAGAAGCAATCGGAGCAGGAGAAGGTCTTGTCAAGATGCTGTATGAAGAGTGTGAAAAGCGTGGCATTGCAATTGCGTATAGCAGTCATGTAACTGAGTTGGTCACAGAAGAAGGAGCAGATACGGTTATCGGAGTCAAACTCAGAAAAGAAGGTAAGTTCTACGAGGTATCTGGATCAACTGTTGTGCTAGCCTGTGGTGGTTTCGAGTCCAGTTCGCAAATGCGCGCTCAGTATCTTGGAAATAACTGGGACCTTGCTAAGGTACGTGGAACAAGGTTTAACACAGGTGATGGGATCAAAATGGCTATGGCGATTGGTGCTGAGGCGTACGGGCATTGGGGTGGATGTCACGCGGTAGCATGGGACTATAACGCTCCGGCGTACGGGGACAGGAAGATAGCAGATCTGTTTCAAAAACACTCTTATCCGTTGGGGCTGATTGTCAACCGAGATGGTCAGCGTTTCGTAGATGAAGGAGCAGATTTTCGCAATTATACCTATGCAAAATACGGAAAAGAGATTTTAAATCAGCCGGGTCGGGCAGCATACCAACTCTTTGATGCAAAGGTTGTAAATATGTTGCGTGATGAGTACAGAATTCGTGAAGCAACGAAAGAGACAGCAAACACGGTTGCGGAATTGGCACGAAAGCTAGGAATTAATGAAGAAAATTTGGTAAAGACCATTGCAGACTATAACACATCACTTGATTCGTCTCAAGAGTTCAATCCGGCAATTAAAGATGGAAAACGTACGGTAGGTATTACCCCGCCTAAATCAAACTGGGCGCAACCTTTTGATACTCCACCTTTTGTTGGGTATGCAGTGACATGTGGGGTCACTTTCACATTTGGCGGATT
>JAKADF010000230.1 GCA_021820805.1 Bacillota bacterium | reverse complement strand
ATGGCGTTGTTGATGAAAGTTTACACGTTGATGAACTATCTGTTTCACTTCTGGCACATAACATTGTCGTCAGCGGGCAAATGTGGGCGTTTCGCAGATGGGCGTTCCGTAATATGCAATTTGAAGAGTATAAAGACAAAGAAATTCGTATGTTAATGACTGCTTGTGGATCAACGTTTTTTCTAGACTAGCCAAATATATATCAATTTGTCTGTAAAATTTAAAAAGCAATTATTACCGATACAGAAAGTGGGGAGTTTAAGTGAATGAAAGCGTTATCGCTCGTAATGATTTATTAGAAGCAGAAGAGAAAGAACAAAATATACAGGTGCAGCAAGAAACAGAGCCATATCGCCCTCGCTACGCTGTGCGTTTTGTTACCGCTTCCAGTTTATTTGACGGACATGATGTATCAATTAATATCATGCGGCGTATCCTTCAGTCTTCGGGTGTCGAGGTTATTCACCTTGGTCACAACCGTTCTGTTGAGGAAATTGTAAGCGCAGCGATACAAGAGGATGTTCAGGGGATTGCCATTAGCTCTTATCAAGGTGGACATATGGAATTTTTTAAGTATATGTTTGACTTGCTTAAAGAGAAGGGCGCTTCCCATATAAAGATATTTGGCGGCGGAGGCGGCGTAATTGTCCCGGATGAAATCGCAGAACTCGAATCATATGGGATTGTAAAGATATTCTCTCCTGATAATGGACGAAGGCTTGGACTGCAGGGCATGATTAATTTCATGATTCGCTCTTGTGATTTCCCAACCGTAACGATGGTAAATAAGGAATTAAATGAACTTCGACAGGACAATTATACTGCAATCGCAAAACTCGTGACGTTTGTTGAACAAGGCGGCAGCATGGATGAAAGTGTTTATGGAGATGTTCTTGCTGCAATTCGAGAAGGTTCTCATTCGGTACCAGTTCTTGGCATCACCGGTACAGGTGGAGCGGGTAAATCATCATTAACGGATGAATTGGTGAGAAGGTTTCTCGAAGATTTTTCAGATAAGACCGTTGCAATTTTTTCCGTAGATCCTTCGAAGCAAAAAACAGGCGGCGCTCTTCTTGGGGATAGAATTCGGATGAACGCGATCCACAACCCGCGTGTTTACATGCGTAGTCTTGCTACTCGTACATCTAAAACTGAGCTGTCATCTTCTATTGAAGAGGCAATCGATATAGCTAAGGCCGCGGGGTTTGATCTTATCATTGTTGAGACGAGCGGAATTGGCCAAGGGGATGCTGGAATTGTTGATATTTGCGATATCTCTTTGTATGTAATGACAGCAGAATACGGCGCACCTACACAGCTTGAAAAAATCGACATGCTTGATTACGCGGATATCATAGCGATTAATAAGTTTGATAGACGTGGCTCAGAGGATGCGTTACGCCATGTACGTAAACAAGTGCAGCGTAATAAGAAAGCGTTTGGAAGCTCTCTCGAACAAATGCCGGTCTACGGTACAGTTGCAAGCCAGTTCCACGACCCAGGTACAAATGTTCTATATCGCGCTTTAATTGATACCCTGAACGCAAAATGCAATTTGGATTGGAACAGCAGCCTTGAACTTGGGAGTTTAAATGAACGAAAACCTGCGATTATCCCGGGAGACCGTGCTCATTATTTGCTTGAAATCTCAAATACGGTTCGAAATTATCGTCGTTTAACGGAACAACAGGTAGGATTAGCACGTAAGTGTTATCAACTTCATGGCACGATAATGGAGTTGAAACAGTCTGCATCTATTGAACCGTCTGTTTTGACCGGCTTAGAGCAAATGTACGACTCATTGTGGAACCAATTACAAGCACCTTGCCGGGATGTTCTTGAGGGTTGGGATGCAAAAAAAGCTCGTTATACTGCAGATAAGTTTATTGCCAAAATTCGTGATAAGGAAATCTCTACACCTCTTTACACAATTTCACTTTCAGGAACTAGGATTCCGAAAGTATGCTTACCAAAATATAAAGACTGGGGAGAAATTCTCGAGTGGTCTATGCTTGAAAATGTGCCAGGAGAGTATCCGTTTACGTCAGGAGTTTTCCCTTTCAAGCGTACTGAAGAAGAACCTAAGCGTCAATTTGCTGGAGAAGGAAGTCCAGAGCGTACAAATCGGAGATTTCATTATTTATCACAAAACGATTCCGCAAAGCGCTTGTCGACGGCATTTGACAGTGTGACGTTATATGGGGAAGATCCTGACTATCGCCCTGATATCTACGGCAAGATTGGCGAGAGCGGTGTCAGCATCTGTACACTAAATGACATGAAGAAGCTATATGCCGGTTTTGACTTATGTGCTCCGGCGACAAGTGTGTCAATGACAATTAATGGGCCGGCACCTATTATCTTAGCAATGTTTATGAATACTGCGATTGACCAACAAATTGATAAGTTTAGAGAAGATAACCATCGTGAACCAACAGCGGATGAGGTAAAAAAGATCAGGGCCTATACACTTGCTACTGTGCGAGGTACAGTTCAAGCAGATATTTTGAAAGAAGATCAAGGGCAAAATACCTGCATTTTTTCTACAGATTTTGCTTTGCGGATGATGGGCGATATTCAAGATTATTTCATTGCTAACCATGTTCGCAATTATTACTCCGTCAGCATCAGCGGTTATCATATTGCGGAAGCTGGTGCAAACCCGATTACGCAGCTGGCACTGACATTATCGAATGCATTCACCTACGTTGAATATTATTTGAGCCGCGGGATGCGTATTGACGATTTTGCGCCTAATCTATCCTTCTTCTTTAGCAACGGGATGGATCCGGAGTATTCAGTGATTGGCAGGGTTGCACGTCGAATTTGGGCAGTGACCATGAAAAACAAATATGATGCCAATGAACGTAGTCAGAAGCTGAAATATCATATCCAAACCTCAGGGAGGTCATTACACGCTCAGGAGATTGACTTCAATGATATTCGAACAACCTTGCAGGCATTGATTGCAATTTACGACAACTGTAACTCGCTCCATACAAATGCTTACGACGAGGCAATTACCACACCAACGGAGGAATCTGTCCGCAGAGCCATGGCGATTCAGATGATTGTAAATCGTGAGTTTGGTGTAACAAAAAACGAGAATCCGCTTCAAGGTTCATTTATCATCGAGGAACTGACGGACCTTGTTGAAGAAGCTGTCATGGAAGAGTTTGTACGTCTCAGTGATAGAGGCGGAGTTCTAGGTGCAATGGAAACACAATATCAACGCAGCAAGATTCAAGAGGAATCGATGTATTATGAGCACTTGAAGCATTCTGGAGAATTGCCGATTATCGGTGTGAATACGTACATCAATCCGAAGACTCTTCAGGCTGATTATGTAGCACCTAAAATTGAACTTGCACGCGCGACCAAAGAAGAAAAAGAACAACAAATTAATAATTTGAGAGTATTCCAAACTATGCACAGTCATGAATCTAATGAAGCACTCAAACGTCTGCAGACCGTTGCGAAACAGGGCGAAAATATTTTTGCTGAGCTGATGGAGACAGTCAAGGTTGCAAGTCTTGGCCAGATTACGAATGCGTTGTACGAAGTAGGTGGTAAATATAGGAGAAATATGTAAATTGGGTGAGAACGTGATTTTTGGGCACACTACTCTCATTTAGGAGGTGGGAGTGTGCATATTCCACATTTGCGCTTGCAGCCTCTTGCTTTGAGGCTGCTGTGCATTAGTGGGTTATTTGGTTTGTCTGTCGGGCTGTCAAATACGTTTGTGAATATTTTCATCTGGAAAGTAGACGAGAGTTTTGTTGCCATCGCGTTATACAACATTGGTGCTTATTTTTTGATGCCTATTGCATTCACGTTGGCAGGTTACATATCAAACTATTTACACACGGCATGGGCTCTTCGAATTGGTGTAATACTGCACATCGCTTTTTATTCAATCGTGCTGTTCATTGGTGAAAGAGCAGCGGTTTTTCCTTACCTGCTTGGTGCACTTATAGGGCTTGCTGGAGGGTTTTACTGGTTTTCCTTCAATATGTTAAGTCTTTCGTATACCGAAAGCGGGAAGAGAGACGGCTTTTTTAGTTTTAACGGGGTTGTTAATGCGCTGGCTGGAATGATTGCTCCTCCTCTTTCCGGACTTTTGATATCTTACGAGGATAGATTTGGAGGGTTAACCGGTTACCATGTGATTTTTGGGATTTCTTTAGCGCTGTTTTTTGTAGGTGGATGGCTCAGTATGAAGTTATCCGCTAAGAAACTTAGCCATCCTCTTTGCCTGCAGAAAGCCTTCTCTGCTCTTCATAAGAGGGAATGGAGATTGACGATGGCAGCCTCGGCTGTATATGGGCTTCGAGAAGGAGTATTTATATTTTTAATTAGCCTATTGATGTATATTTCAACAGGAAGTGAAATGAAACTAGGTAATTTCTTGTTATTGCAAGGCGGTTTATCGTTCGTTTCGTTTTTCATCGTTGGCAAGTTGGCAAATGAGCAAAATCGAATAAAAATTTTAGCATTTGGTGCAGTTGGTATGGCTTTGGCGGCCACATTATTCTTAATTCCTATGTCAAGCAAAATCATTTTATGGTATGGCGCCAGTATTGCGGTGGCCCTTCCATTTTTCTTGATTCCTCTGCAGACTTACGTATTTGATGGAATTAGCAGATTAGAAAATGAAACGGGGCAGCGGGCAGAGCATGTAATTGTACGGGAAGTATTCAGTAACACAGGACGTGTAATCGGGATTATGGCTTTCTTAATGCTTGTAATTCTTGATGCGGATAAGAATGCTATTGCAAAATTTGCAGTGGGGCTTGGATTTGTTCAACTATTTGCGTTTATTTTACTGCGTTACCGGAAAGTTCAAGCGAGCTCGGATACAGAATCTGCAGCATGAGGGGCTTTCAAGATTGATGGCTTTGTCTTTCGGAACCGAAGTTGTACACGATTCCACCACTCGACCCAAACGGGCGCGACTTGACAAAGTCCTACCCCGAGTGCTGCACCTGCAATTACGTCAATTCCATAATGAACACGCAGATACTGCGTCGATGCGATTATCATAATCGTGATAAACAAATAAAAATGAAAAAGATTCTTCCGGTATCTGCGAATAAAAATGAGCATTACAATTGAAATGCCTGTGTGCAGGCTCGGGAAGCAGTCTCTAGACAAAGATGATTGACCAATCGTTAGGATATTCATGATAGAGCCAAGAGATTTGGAATAGTGGACTGTATATATGGGGCCAATTGCTGGAACGATTGCATATGTGATGTATCCGATATAAAACGCAAAAATCGTGGCTGTAACGTATTCGTTTACGGCCTTTGTGCTGTGTCTCCACATCAGTAGCAGCGTAACGTAAATCATTGTAAACCATGACATATATGCAATGAAAAAAATATATGTCAAAACTGGCGTGGTTATTGGATCTATCCACTCAGACGGCAACTTTCCAAAAAACAAGAACCTATCAATATGTTGCAGCACGATATCTCTGACAGACGGGTTAAATACACATATGTAAAAATTTATAACTTTGTAGATAACCATCATGAGACAAAACGAAGCTAAAATACGTACGATTTCTTTAATTCGCTGCAGCCTATTATTAGCCGTGTATTTTAATCCGAAATAGATACACGCCAATATTGCCAGGATAACTGAAAAAGCATAACTGAGCGGAAATCCGTAAACCGCTCTTATATTATCCCAAAGAATAAAACGTGACTGTCCAATGCCAAAAAGTTGATGGAGTTGTTTAGAACACAAGATGAAGATTGCAAGTAGGGTGCTTAAGAGAATAAGATCGGCGATTTCATATAGCGACAGCTTTCGAACAGCGAAGGCGATTTTTCGGCTTAGAGACGCCATAAGCACCCCTCTTTTTACGAGTTTCTAATCTAGTCGAATTCTGTCATCTTTATTACTATACATGCGTTATGCAGTTGCTGTATGAATTTGGAATTCGTCCGCATTAAAAACTTTACGAAAATAGAAAGAAGCTCTTGACTTTTTCAAAACACCACAACAATC
>JAKADF010000229.1 GCA_021820805.1 Bacillota bacterium | reverse complement strand
CCAGCGGCTATTCATCCAGATGAATATTGGGATAATGTGCTCGATATAAACCTGAACGCCCAGTTTATATTGAGCCGTGAGATTGGTAAGGAAATGGTTTTAAGACGCAGCGGAAAGATTATTTTTACGGCTTCAGTATTAACATTTCAAGGGGGAATCAATGTTCCTGGATATGCAGCAAGTAAAGGCGGAATCGGGCAATTAACAAAAGCACTTGCAAACGAGTGGGCGGTATATGGTGTGCAAGTCAATGGAATTGCACCAGGATATATTGAAACAGATAATACCCAGGCACTGAGAGAAGATTCAGAACGAAATAAGGCGATACTCGATAGAATACCGGCTGGACGTTGGGGCAGGACCACAGATTTACAAGGATGCGCCCTGTTTCTTGCATCTTCTGCTTCTGACTATGTAAATGGTCATATATTGGCAGTAGATGGAGGATGGCTGGCCAGATAGTCACTACAGAATCAAGCTTCAGCCAGTTCAGCTCATATTTAACACTCAAGCTGAACCAGCTTTCACTGTTTAGCCGCAATCCATGATGAGTCAATGGATTAAATACGCGGCTTAATTTTTTTGCTCTTTAAACCTTGTAAATCCAATAACGTTCCCGCTTAAATGGTGCTTCAATTTCGTCCTTTTTCGATGGATCCTCGGCAATTGCTGCTTCCATAGCTGACAGCATGACCTCAGATTGGGAACGGTGTGCATGGTATGCAGCCATTTTCAAATCGAAAACGGAACTGACATCAAGCTCCAGGTCTGGCGGGCCAAATTCTTCAATGGCGTTTTTTGTGACAGGCATAGCATAAATTATCGGCCGTTCTGCTTCTGGCAGTTTTGATACGGCCAAAATAGTGGCAGTTGACATAGCATCATGGTCTGGATGAACGCCGTGTTTTGGATAATACGTATAGATAATTGTTGGTTTAACATCTTGAATAACATCAAGGATGAGCCTCGCAACATATTCTGGGTCTTCAAATTCGACTGTTTTATCACGAAGTCCAAATAAGCGTAAATCTTTGATGCCAAGTACATCACAAGCATTCCTAAGTTCCTTCTCGCGAATAAGAGGCAGTGTCTCACGGTTCGCGAAAAAAGGTTTCCCCATGTTCCGACCCATTTGGCCAAGTGTCGAGCAAATGAGGGTCACGGGCGTTCCTTCCTTTGTATGCAAAGCAATTGTTCCAGCTTTCCCAAAAGTCTCATCGTCAGGATGTGGATAAATTGCGAGCACATGTTTTTGCTTTTCCACCATAATCCCTCCTTGTTCAGATTAGAACAGGTTCCAAATTTTATTCTAACGCGTCATGCAAGACCTGTCTCGTTTGACTCTGGTGTTTAGCCAGTAACGGCTTTCGCCCACTTTGCATTAGATAGGGTGGAATGATCTCAGAACGAGAAGGGGAATTGTATGGCATACACTGAGTCGTACTTTTCAGAGTTTCGAGAAAAGACAATCGGCAGAAATAAACGCATCATAACGCCGTACGGAACGCCCCATCTCGTGTATGCAGATTGGACAGCTTCAGGACGGTTATATGAAGACATCGAACAAACGATGCGAGATAAAGTAGGGCCCTACGTTGCAAATACTCACACGGAGGCAAGTTTTGTAGGTCTTGCAATGACAGAAGCGTATGAGGCGGCAAGGAGTATCATAAGTAACCACATTGGGGCAAATGATGAGGATGTCGTGTTGCCATGCGGAACCGGATCGACTGGAGCGATTAATAAGCTTTTGCGAATCATGGGTCTAAAGGTTCACGAACGATGGAAAAAGTATATTCGCCTTAGTGAAAATAAACGGCCTGTTGTATTTGTTACGCATATGGAACACCATTCTAATCACACCTCTTGGCTGGAAACAATCGCAGACGTAGTAGTTTTGAAACCGAATGAAAAAGGCCTAGTCGATCCGCTTTCACTTGAGAATGAGCTTCAGATTTATCGCAACAGGCGACTCAAAATCGGCAGTTTTACAGCATGTTCAAACGTCACGGGAATTCGTACACCTTATCGTGAACTTGCAAAAATTATGCACAGGCATGGAGGGTTGTGCTTTGTGGATTTTGCTGCATCTGCCCCGTATGATTCGGTGAACATGCATCCAGAAAACCTAGATGAGCGGCTTGACGCGATTTTCTTCTCACCGCATAAATTCCTAGGTGGACCTGGATCTGCAGGAATTTTAGCTTTTCATACATCCCTGTACCACAACGAGGTGCCAGACCAGCCTGGTGGAGGAACAGTAAACTTTACGAACCCATGGGGCGGACGAAAGTATATTGAGGATATTGCAATGCGTGAGGATGGGGGTACGCCGGGTTTTTTGCAGTTTATTCGTGCGGCCATGGCTGTTTCGCTTAAGGAGAAAATCGGTGTAAGCGCAATGAATGAACGAGATGCCGTGCTTACAAATCGATTTATTTCTGTATTAAAACCCATACCAGGCATCCGCGTTTTTGCAGACGCTGCCGAGAATAGACTTGGCATCATATCATTTTCTGCAGAAGGCATTCATTATAATTTGTTCTCAAAGCTGTTAAGTGACAGGTTTGGTATTCAAACGCGAGCGGGATGTCATTGTGCTGGAACTTATGGACATTATCTGTTAGAAATCGACAAAACTGATTCCGAAGCGATTAAAGGGAAAATTGATAAAGGTGATTTTTCAACAAAGCCTGGATGGATTCGTTTGTCCTTGCATCCAACGATGACTGATGAGGAAGTTCGTTATATGGCAGATGCAATTGCAGAGACTGTTCAAACGATAGAAAAGTATAGGGAAGACTATACTTATAATCCCTTACGCAATACCTTTGTCCATAAACGCTCAGGACAAAGGCTTAACGTGAAGAAATGGTTTATGTTGTAATGGAACGATATGTTTTTGCATCATAGGACAGAACTTGCTTGATGGCAAAGCTAGTCCTATGTTTATGATATTTTAGTTCATTTTTGTACAGTTGACAGTAACACGATTTTTAGGTGTTCTGCTTTAAAAGCTTTGATAATGGTTGGCAGAGCCTCTGCTGTATATTTTTTATCATGAAGGATAAATACACTTCCCGAAGCCGGCAAACTCAGTACTCTTTGAATGACATCGGCTTTTGATTTTGCTTTCCAATCTTCCGGGTCCTCATTCCACAAAGTAAGTGTCATACCATTTTGGTCGAGAATTTGCTTAGTATCATTGTTAAAAGCTTCGTATGGAGGGCGGAACATCGTTACAGGCTGGTGTGTAACTAGTTCGATTTCTTTTGCAGCTTCGTTTATTTCATAGCTTTGCTCTTGTGCCGTCATGTCCTCTAGATTAGGGTGGTTCTCAGAATGATCTCCAACTTGGTTACCATCAAGAACTGCGCCATGAACGACACTTTTATAGTGCTGTACGTTCTCGCCGATAAAGAAAAATGTTGCATGAACATGGTTGTCTGATAAAGCTTCCAAAATCCGACTAGTGTACTCTGTCGGACCATCGTCAAAAGTTAATGCAACGTCGCCCGCCGGCACCTTATAGAACTCGGAGTGATGATAAGGTGCAAGTGTCCCTTTGTGGAGAGTCCCGCTTTTGTGAAGCGTGTGGGTAGTATTTGCAGTTGCGGCGATGAGTGTTTGTTTGACAGGTACAATTTGCATAGGATTTGTAGCAAATCTGTACCTGTGAGATATTCCGAACCAACTAAAACCTAAAGCGCATAGCAAAGCTAGGCCGACGGAAACTATAATTGCATATCTTCTCTGCGTACTTGCAGTTTTTGAAACAGATTTGATAGTTTCAAGTGCTTCCAGCACTTCAAAGCTTGAATACGTATTCTCAAAATTATAGGTATCAATCCAGTGTTCCCAGGAAAGGCTTTCGAGATCTGCCAGGCTGTCAATGCTTTTCAACCATTGCAAGTTTGATATATATAGCTCCGAGCATTCGAAGGATAACCGTGTTTTTTGTGCACCAAGTTGACATACGACCCAGCCTGTAAACGTAAAGTTTGGAGCCGGCTCTGTTTCGAACGAAAGAAAACATTTATAGTAATCACTTGGAAAGTGCCCTTTGAACAATTCATGTAACAGCCTGTCTAGATGTATATATGTAAATTCGTCTAATCCAAAGCGGATATTAATTTTTTCATCGGCAAGTGTAACGCGTACTTTGACATAAGGACCGATATCATCTTTATTCACTTGGCGGATTTCCAAACTAGGAGTACTAGGTTGATGCATTACTTATCCATCCCTCGTCGCATAAGAACAATGAATAACTGGATTAAGAACCAGCTGCATTCTCTGAATCTACGACGACCGGATAGATAGGAATTGGCTTACGTGGTTCAGACTTTTGTTCTGGAATTCGTATTGAAGACATTTGTTGCGTAAAGTTTATAATGCTTGACATGAGATTTGTATTTTCTTCGCGCAGCTTATTGTATTCATCGAGCAATTGGTGATACTTCACGAGTACTTCTCTAGCCTCTGCTTCGAGCTTTTCATTTTCACGAATACTCTCAGTGCGAAATCTACCGTAGTCAATGTTCAAATTCTCGTAGCTTAGCCTGATTTCCTTAATTTGTTGTTGGAGACGTTCAAATTCTTTTGCATCATTTGAACGAAGTTGTCTGTAGTCCTCCAGTAATTGGTCATACTTCAATTGCTTTTCTGCCATTTGACGGCGGGAGGCTTCTAATTCTTCTTCTTTTTTCTCCAGCAATAGCTGTGATGCCCTTTTATCAAGTTTCATATCTTGAATCGTATTCTCTGCATCGTGTAAGTAGCGTCTATACTCGTCAAGAGATGTCAGGAGTTGACGTCTGTCCTCAACAATAGAAACGACCGAAGCAAATAACCGTGTAGAAACCTCGTCATCTGCATTTTGCGTTAATGTATTTATGGAATTAACCGGTTTATCAATAGGGTTAATTTTTTCTGTCAGCATGTCATCAATCTGTAATGAATTTGCAAGAACATCATCACCACCATTCAGGTGATGCGGCTTACCGGAAAACTTCGATTTAAAACCCCCAAAGCCCACGTAAATTCACCCCGAAAATTAGATTCCTGAATATGATTATTGCGAGTAAGTCTATCTGTGATAATTTTATAATACCAGTGTCAATATTTGTCGTATATTGCTGAAACAAAAAACTTCATAATAATTTTCGCTTTTAGATACGGTGTTCCTGTTTACAGTAAAGTTTTTGTTAAAGCTTTACCACTACACGGCCGCGAATTTGCCCTTTTAAAATACTGGTTAATACAGATGGCAGCTCTTCCAAGGTAACATCGCGATCTATGCGGGCTGTATTGTCCTCAAGTTTTAATTCATTTGCAATCTTGTCCCAGATTTCCCTGCGAACATCCATTTTGCAGTAAACAGAATCTATGCCGAGCAAATTTATGCCCCGCAGTATGAAAGGAAGCACCGTAGCAGGGACATTGGTTCCGCCGGTAAGCCCACAGACAGCAACAGATCCGCCGTATTTCATTGTACTGAGTAGATAAGCGAGGGTATTTCCTCCTACAGGATCTACAGCACCAGCAAAACGCTGTTTATCAAGCGGACGGAGTTTGTCTTTGGAAACATCCGCACGGCTAAGGACTTCTTTTGCGCCAAGGTGTTTAAGATATTCGTGTTCCTCAGTTTTTCCGGTGCTTGCGATTACATGATATCCGAGTTTTGAAAGCATCGAGACAGCCAAACTGCCGACGCCGCCCGTTGCGCCTGTAACAATGACGGGCCCAGATGCAGGTGTTAAACCATTATCCTCTAAACGGAGGATAGAAAGTGCAGCAGTGAATCCTGCAGTTCCAAACAACATTGCATCTCGAAGTGACAGCCCGCTTGGGAGTGGTACGACCCAATCCCCTGGTACACGTGCGTACTGGCTGAACCCGCCATAATGGGAGACGCCCAGTTCATAACTGGTGACGATAACCTCGTCGCCTTCATGAAACCGCGAGTCGTTTGACCGAGCGACAGTGCCTGATAAATCAATACCTGGTACGAATGGGTA
>JAKADF010000228.1 GCA_021820805.1 Bacillota bacterium | reverse complement strand
TGTGTGAAATCACGCCAATCAGTGTTCGTATGCGCAAGAAAGTATTAAATAAATCGGAACGCGAAAAAGCGGCGAAACGTACGAAAGAACCATCCATGTAAGTTTTCTCCTGCAATTATATAAAAAGCGTGAGACTGAAATAGTCCCACGCTTTTTATATTAACTTAAAACAGGATAAGTTCCTAAGCAAACGACTTCAATCTGCTCATCTTCGAGCACACGCTGTACAGCAATCCAAGCCTTTTTCAGCTCTTCATTCTGTTCAGCTTCTTTTGTCTCTATATCCAAATAAAACAAGTACTCGCCTAATTGATTACCAACAGGACGAGATTCTATTCTAGTAAGATTTAATCCATTCAATTGAAAAGGCTCTAATGCTTTTAACAAACCGCCAGGCTGATTCTGAACACCAACAAGACATATAGAAGTCATAAAGCGGCTTATCTCTGTTTGTTCAAACTGCATTGGCTCATTTGACAAGAGTCCAAAACGAGTGAAGTTATGGTCTACATCCTGAATAGGTTCCGAGGACACACATAAACCATACTCTTCTCCTGCTCTCTCACTGCCTATTGCGACTCTAGACTTGTCTGAAGCCTCACACACAAGCCTTGCCGCTTCTGCAGTACTTGCAACAGAAATTTGCACAGCCCTTGGAAAGTGAGTATCCAGCCAAATTTTACACTGTGCGAGGGCTTGTGGATGGGAATATACATGTGTCACCGCATCTGGCTCTGCATGCCCAACGGACAATAAGTAGTGTGAAATTGGAAGGGTGAGAACTGCTCGAATACCAAACCCCTTCCAGCCAAATACATCTGTAAATGCTGTACGAGAAATCGCATTTTGTTGTGTAATATTTTCATAATGCAAAATGCGGAAAAGATGGTCCCAGGTCAATGTAACAGCGCCCTGAATGCTGTTTTCCAATGGGACACAGCCGTAGGTGTGTGATAAATTGGTTTCCATCGTTGCCGTTTGTTCAATAACCCTTGCAATTGATGATTCAGGAACCATAGCTGAAATATTTGTACGGATTCTTTTAATGAATTGATAGGCTGCCTCATGAGTATGCGTACCAACAGGTCCCAAATAAAATAAAGAACTTGATTTTTGTACCACAGCTACCATCTCCTCGCATCATCCTGTATGATCTAGAGCCTTAAAAGAGGGAAAGTTGGTTCGTCTCAGGCATCCCTTCCAGACACGATAGTCCATCTAAAATTTCAACTATGGTCTTTGATACTCTGCTCCTAGCTTGTAGATCTTCAATAGATAAAAACGGTCCATCGTTTCTAGCTTGATACAAGTTTTTAGCAGCTGCTTCACCAACACCTGGAATGGCGGCGAATGGCGGTATAAGAGCTCCATTTTCTTCATCAAGCAAAAATTTTGTAAAATGTGACTCATATAACGATACTGTACGAAAACGAAATCCGCGGCATACCATTTCAAGCGCAACCTCAAGCACAGTGAGTAAACTTTTCTCTTTAGGTAAGGCAGTATTGCCCTTTTGTTCAATCTCTTCTATTTTTTTAACAATTGCTTCACGACCTGATGCCATTACCGCTACATCAAAATCGTCTGCACGTACAGAAAAATAGGTTGCATAAAACGCAAGCGGGTAATGAACTTTAAACCAAGCAATCCGTACAGCCATAATGACGTATGCTGCTGCATGAGCTTTCGGGAACATATATTTAATTTTTTTACCAGATTCAATATACCAGTCTGGAACATCAAACCCGCGCATATATTCCTCGTCCTCTGGTTTGACGCCCTTCCCTTTACGAATCGACTCCATAATTTTGAATGCTCTAGACGGCTCAAGACCCTTATAAATTAAATACACCATGATATCGTCACGGGCACAGATGACTTCCGACAGAGTAGCAACATGGTTACGGATTAATTCTTGAGCGTTATTCAACCAAACATCAGTTCCATGCGACAACCCGGATATTCTAACCAACTCAGAAAACGTAGTCGGATTCGTATCCTCGAGCATCTGCCGAACAAATTTTGTTCCAAATTCTGGAATTGCATAGGTTCCTGTTACAGAACGTATATCTTCAGGTTTTACATTCAAGGATTCTGTACCCCGATACAGTGCAAGTACAGCTGGATCGTTAAGCGGTATTGTTTTAGGATCCACACCAGTTAAATCCTGCAGCATACGAATGACCGTCGGATCGTCATGACCGAGAATATCTAATTTTAACAAGCAACTTTCAAGCCCAGAATGGTAATCAAAATGAGTCGTCAGCGTCCCAGCTTCCTTATCATCTGCAGGGAACTGGACAGGTGTAAATTCATAAATGGATTTATAGTGCGGCACAACAATTTGACCACCCGGATGCTGCCCTGTGGTTCGTTTTACGCCGGTACACCCATAGACAAGGCGGTCGATTTCTGCATTACGCAGAGTAAGTCCTTTTTCATCGGCAAACTTGCGGACATAACCATATGCAGTTTTTTCAGCCACAGCAGAAATTGTCCCAGCGCGGAAAACATGGTCACTTCCGAACAATTCCTCTGTATACTTGTGTGCCCGAGGCTGATACTCTCCTGAAAAATTCAAATCAATATCAGGAACCTTATCACCATTAAAACCAAGAAAAGTTTCAAACGGAATATCCTGTCCATCTCTAGCCAAGCTGCTGCCGCAATTTGGACATGCTTTGTCAGGCATATCAAATCCAGAACCATACGATCCATCCGTTATAAACTCACTGAACCGACAGTTCTCACATCGATAATGCGGAGGCAATGGATTAACTTCTGTGATATCAAGCATTGTAGCTACAAATGATGAACCGACTGATCCACGGCTGCCGACTAAATAACCATCAGCGAGTGATTTTGTAACTAATTTTTGTGCAATCAGATACTGAACTGAGAAGCCGTTGCCTATAATCGATTTCAGTTCTTTTTCTAAACGCTTTTCAACAATTTCTGGTAAGGTGTCACCATATAAACGCTTTGCTTTACCATGGGAGAGTTCCCGAATTTCATCCTCGGCGCCATCAATGACAGGTGTAAACAATTCATCCGGAATTGGTTTTACAACCTCAATTCGATCCGCTATTTTCTGCGAATTTTGGACCACAATTTTGTTTGCAGCTTCACCTAAATATGAAAATTCTCCAATCATTTCTTCCGTTGTTCGAAAATAAAGAGGTGGTTGATGTTCTGCATCACCATGTGATTGAGATTGAAGAAAGATTTCGCGGTATACGCCATCATTTGGGTTTAAAAAGTGGACGTCTCCCGTTGCCACTACAGGAATACCCAACGAATCTCCAATACTTACTATTTGTCGATGGATATCTTTCATACTTTCTAACGAAGGAATTATTTCTTCTCTCACCAAATTTTCGTAATGACTGAGAGGCTGAATCTCGAGAAAATCATAAAACCTGCAAATATCCTCAATTTCTTCAGTTGATTTTCCGCGAATAAACGCGTCAATTAACTCACCCCGCGCACAGGCAGTGCCGAAAAGAAGCCCCTCACGAAATCGAACGAGTTCACTCCGCGGTATTCTTGGTGTACGGAAAAGATATTTTGTATGTGATAAAGAAATAAGTTCATATAAATTTCGTAATCCAATCTGGTTTTGTACAAAGATCATCGCATGAAAAGGACGTACACGTGATACATCCATATCTCCTGTAGCTGCATTAAGCTGGTTAAGGTTTGTGAGACCCCTTTCAGCACAAGTTTTCAGCATATAAGCAAATACCTTGCCAGTTGCCTCTGCATCGGCAAGCGCACGGTGATGATTGACAAGTTCAACTGCAAATTTTTGAGTCAAAGTCTTTAGTTTATAGTTTTTCGCACCAGGGTACATCGTTCTTGCAAGTGCCAGTGTGTCGATAACTGGCTGTTCCCAGGGTGCCATATCCAAACGCTGTGCACATTGCTGTAAAAAGCCTATATCAAACTCCGCATTATGAGCAACTAAAATTGAACCGTCCGCGAACTCGCGAAACTGTGGCAGCACTTCTTGCAGTTTAGGTTCGCCTTGAAGCATGTCCATCGTGATCCCGGTGATATCCGAAATTTTTTGAGACAGCATGCGTTCTGGGTCAATCAAAGACGAGAAAGAGTCAATAATTCTCGTACCTTTCATCTTTACTGCAGCGATTTCAATTAAAGTATCTTCTCTCGCATTTAAACCCGTAGTTTCAGTATCAAAAACTACATATGTTTGATTCTCATCTAATTCTCTATCGCACGGTCGATATACAATCGGTGTGCCATCATCAACAACATAAGCCTCTACACCAAGCAGTACCTTAATTCCATGTTTCTCACCGAGCTCATACGCTTCTGGAAAGGATTGAACCACTCCGTGATCGGTAATAGCTACAGCTTTGTGCCCCCATAAAGCCGCTTGTTTCACAATCGCAGGAAGCGGCGTTACCCCGTCAAGTGCAGACATAGTCGAGTGCACATGAAGTTCAACCCGTTTTTCCGTTGCATTATCTTCTCGTACTGGCCATTCATCTGGCTGCATATCTTGTATCATAAATACAATTTCTTTAGCATACGTATCAAATTGGACCGAGCCTTGTATGCGAACACACACTCCGTCTTTGAGAGGCGACAGCGCTTCAATTTGCCGATCGTTATTAGAGAAAATTTTAGCAGTAATTGAGTCACTTTCATCGGTTATATTAAATTGAAAAATCGTTCGACCACTTGGCAGTGTTCTCGAATCCACGTGAAAAACTCTCCCCATGACTGATACATGGCGCATTTCATCAACAATATCGCGAATAGGGATTAATGAGTCTGTTGATATAGTTCTACCAAGTGTCAATGGTTCTATAGGACCATCATCTACCTTTCGCTCTCTGCGATAAGGCCTGTCTTCCCTGCTGTTAGACGATGATTCTGCTGCCTTGCTTTGCAACAAAGCCTCTCTTTCCCTAGCAGCAATCTCTATTTCCTTACGGTTCTGCTCTTCGATTTGCCGACGGATTTCATCTGCTTTGTCGGTAGCATTTTCACTTACCAATACCTCTGCTTCAAAATTGACTGCAAAGAAACGCAAAGCTTGTTCGCGCAAACATTCTATTGTCCGCTTCCGCGCCAAAGCATCCCTTTCTGCGTCATTGCCTACTTTAATTTTTACATAACAACGCGGGATTAGAGCCCCATCCTTTTCTCCATTTTCATCAAGAGAAAACGAAACATCTGAATGTAAAAGCCAATTTCCTGCAACTGCTTCTTGCTCTGCATACCTGGTTACTAAAGCGTTCCATACACCGTGAAAATCCTCTAAGCTGCATGAATTTAAATCAGGGCTCAAATGAACAGACACCTGTGCCGCAATATCAGCAAATACTGCATTGCACCACTTCTCAAAACGAACAAATTCATCGATATAGGACCTAAGCGCTTCATCTATCAAATTATCATCAAGTTGTTCTAGAAACAAAAACGGGGGTACGAGTTGTACCTCCAGTACATTAGACTTAAGTTTAGTAATTACTTTGTGTATAAGCTTAAGATTTGGTACAACTTCATTGTCTGCACTAGACCTCGCAGTCAGGCCCATTTGTGTTTGACCATCTATTTCTACGCCCATCCGCGATCCTCCATTACATTACTCACAAACTCTTAAAACAGTCTTGTCACGTCACGATAGGTGATGACCACCGCAAACAACATAAGCAGAGCGAATCCCACAAGATGAACCAAGCTTTCCTTATGGGGATCAATTGATCGACCTCGTATCAGTTCAATCACCATGAAAAATAGTCTGCCTCCGTCTAAAGCCGGAATTGGAAGTAAGTTAAACAATCCCAAATTCAAACTCAAAAAGCCTGCAATCATAACGACCTGCCAAATTCCTGCTTGAGCTTGCTGACCAATAACATCAGCTATACCAACAGGTCCTGCTAAATCTTTGAATTGATGTTTTGAAACTACCTGTCCATACATTTGTGCCGTTGCTATTGTTTGCGTATAGACAGAACTAAACCCTGCTTGTACAGCTTTTGCTGGATTGTACGTAACTGGCTCATTAATACCGAGT
>JAKADF010000227.1 GCA_021820805.1 Bacillota bacterium | reverse complement strand
ACTTCCCCATCCTCGTTAAAGCGGTGTAGCAAACGTGCAAAAACAAAATGGTGGACGGGGAAGTTTCTTCAACCCCATGAACCTACTGCCCAGCAATCAATTTGAAGTTAGAAACAGAAGCCGGCTCTGGAAATTCTCTAACGCCGACCAGTTGGCCCAGGCCAACTGGAAATTCAGTGATAGAGAACTTCAAGTACTATGATACGAGTGAGAGTTAGACAGGACTACCTGTACTTCTCATTCTAAGGAAATTTTTGATGTCAAAGAGTGTCTAAATTACGACCTTCCGAACATTACGTCTATCGATTCTGACAACTTAGGCACTTGACAAATCCTAAACTTCTTTACGCAACGCTAGTAAGGAAACCTGAATTTCAGATAGCTCACCGTCCCCCTTGTCCATTAATAATCCGTGAACTCTAAAGTCAGATGGCATCAACGGATGTTCCCGAAGGAATTTGACACTTTTTTGTATACCCTCAACTACGCTCTTGCTACCTTCTAACCATTCATTAAAAGTAACACCTTGGAATTCTGGCGCGCAATGTTTAAAAAGGAAATCGAGTGTTTTAATTTTTTCTTTCATCTCTTCCTGTTCATATAAATGGTGCATATCCGTGACATTCCGTTGATCTTCTGTTGTACCAACCACGAAAATTTCCTCAACGTTTTCCTGATATACTGCCAAGATGATGGCTCGCATGAGATCACCGTAGGGTTTGGAAATTTCCGGTCCGTAAATTTGTAAAGTCAGCATGTTTTCTGGATTGATGTTGGTCGCCTGTTGTAATAACGGTTGTAATTCTTGATCCATTCCAATCACAAATAAAGCTTTTTTGTGTTCATCGAAATACATAAAGAATGGCTCCTCTTAATGGTGGCGTTTTTGACCAACTGAACCTCTGTTTGACCGCTTCCAAGTTTGGAGCGATCGATGCTTTTTATGAAAAAGTGCTTGATGGATCACTTGAAAGCCGAAAAACCATGACCCGTTCTCCAGTCCGTGTGCTTAAATCTGTGTGAAAACTCACAACTTCGAAACCGGTTATATTAAAGATCATCTCCTTTAGGTCTTCCATACCTGATTCCACCAGACTCGTTCGCATTCTTTTTATTGAAAGTAATCCCTCTTTATCTTGAGCAAGGGAATATTCCGCAGGGGTCAATATTCCGCGCAAAGTAACAATAATCATATCCCTTAAAATGTCTGATTTAACAGTAAGAGAGCCGCGTCCGAGATAATCTTTCTCCCAATGCGTTAAGGCTCGGCTTATTTCAGACTCAATCGTACCTTTTGATTTATCCATAAGTTCCTTCCTTTGTTGAAACCTTTGATAAAACGTGGACGTTCTTATTTGGACTAAATCTCCCAGCTTCCTTTCGGATCAATGGTCGCAAGTCGAATCCATCCATTTTGAACCTTTTGACGGAATGCGGGATCGTGATTCAGTAATCGCTCCACATATTCATGCGGTGCTTCGATAAGCACCAGTAAGCGTAGAGGAGTATGATAGAACTCTTCATCTGATTTCATCACGGACTGCCAGGGAAGTCCGGTTAACAAATCACTGGCATTCCCCTGCATGACACCAAAACCACTTGTCACTGTTTGTGTGGCTTTGTTCCCACTACCGTAATAATGAGGTGCAACGGTCGACGCATAATACTGTAGGTTTATCCATTGAGCCACTGTCGCCGGACCTGCGATAATGTTGGAAAGAATGGCTCCGTCACAATCCTGTTGCCAGTCATAAGTGTGCAAAAAGACTCTCCCGTCCAAATTGCACTCCTTGGTCAGTCGCCTGGTGCCAATGATAAACGCGGCGTTACGCGCCAGACCCCATTCCGGACGTACCTCACTCCAATCTTCCGCAAAACGTTGCACCTCTTTCTTTGGGTTTTTGAAACGAAAATCAAGATTGGGCAATTGCGATAACTGCTCTGCGTTCACGTGTTCACTTACCTTAGGCAACGCGTCCCGGATTCGATCAAATGCTTCTTGTGCAGCTTCTGAAAGTTCGGGAACGTACAGCCAACGTAATTCATTAAGGGTTGTGATATGCTCTGCGGCTGCGAATACCGTGTCTTTTGGAATTGAAAACCCTTCATTAGCGAGCATTTCTCTCACTTTTGAATGGTTACACAACGTTGCCAAAACCCGCGCATTGAAACCACCGGATGCCCCTCCACAAGCACCACAGTCTAATGCAGCAGCATAAGGATTGTTCGTGCTGTGACTTCCGTGCCCACAAATGACTACTAATGGGGCGAAATTTTTAGTCAAACCCATCATGTTGAGCGCTTGTCGTACATAATGAACTCTCTCTTCTTCAGAAAAACCAACTGGTAAGCCCGACTCCGTGTGTACGTAGTCAAACGAAAGCTCCGTAGAAGGTTTTTGTAACCATTCGTGTCTTAGTTGTCCAAAGGCACGACCGGCTCTTCGCGGGAAAAAACTGCGAGCCAACATTTGTAGGCTGAGCCATGGACCGCTTACCTCTGGCAACAATAAGCTGGTCAGCATGTTTTGTTTCATCGTTCGAAACGTATGCGTTACGGAATTTGCTGCCTGTCGGCGTTGCTGATATGATTCGAAATCAGTCTTGGAAGCAAATTCATTTATTTTGTGTTTCGGTTTGAGCATCACCGGTAAGGACGCGTGACTGTGTTTACTGCCGAGTTCACACGTCTCAATTGGCAATCCAAAAAAACCAGCAACGCCAAACGTCTCAAAAGGACCTGCTTTTTCAAGTGCTCGACGAAAAGGCTCTGAACGTGTATCAATACAAAATGCCAATTGTGCCGACACAGGCTTTTCCACATGGGATATAGGCTTTTTCGATATGATCATTTTTTTCAATCGTTCTTCGTATGTTTGTTCCCAAGCTTCCAGCCAAAGGCGTCTACGGAGTAAGTCATCAAAACGATAGGCGAGCGTCAGGTGTGCCCTTTGTTGCGTAGCCGATAATTGTGACCAATCTTCAATCGGTAAATCACCCCAATGAACCCACGCTGCAATCAGTCGAATAAGAAGCGCTTGTTCTTCGGATGGTTGTTCAGGTAAGGGCAAGTAAGATTGAACCAAAGCCCATTCCATAGAAATCCGAACTGCCAAATACTCAGTTAACAGTGAATTTTCTTGATATGTTTGTTGCGAGCGCCATAGCATCATTCCTGCCCAACCCGGCAAGGCAAGTAAATGCGCCTCAAGATAGTTCTGTATCTGAGACGGAGGGATTTCAAGCGCTGATAATGCTTCCTTCAAAGCACTTGTCGCTTCTTTCGGACAATTTTTCAAGAGTTGACGTTGCGACCGGTTAAGTGCCGGGTCGTATTGCACAAGACGGTGCCAAGCCCGATAGAAACTTTCCTGGCGATTTGGTAGTGACCAAGCTGCATGGGACCCATCTAAGAACAACTTGCACCACTTAATCACGTGGCGATTAAGGTCTTCTTCCACTTTTATGCCGCTCTGCCGCTGAGGACGGAAACTCAATGTTTGCACAGGGGGTGTCTTAATAACTGGCAAAGTGAGACTACTCAGTTTCTTTGCCCAACCCCCTAACTCCGTTGCTGCCAATAGATTGGCGGGCAGGTCATCCAACTGAAGTGCAGCTCGACAGAATCGTTCTGCAACATCACGTGGCAATTTTAGAGGCTGCGAATCAAGCCAATGTTGTAGCCCTTTTTCGAGCAACGTTGGATCAATTTCGCCTCGATTCTTCGCATCCTGCAGTAATAGAGCACTCGGATATATATCCACGTCACGAAGGTCTTTGAGCCAACGTGCAATTTGTTCAAACGACTGCTCTTCAAGGCCCGTCCAAGGACTACGTGCCGCAAAAGATGCAATAGGTCCGAGCGGTGCAATGACTCGGCTGGCGGAACTCACCCAATCATTAATGCCATTGGTCGAAACAAGGTTTAGAACATCAGGTACTGACATACCCTGTTGTAAACCGTGTCGATCTGGAAATATTAACGTTCCATCCATCGTGTTTTACCTCCTTGCGAGTACGGCATAGCTGTAAGATACTTTGGGTGGCTTTCGATCGAGTCGTGATAGGGTTCGCCCAAATGTACGAGCCAAAGATACACGACAGCAGAGAAAGTAGAAGATGGATGGCGAGATAACCACGCACCAGTCACACTGCTGGTCAATAAGATGAATAAAACCAAAATAATGGATGATGTATGCGGTTGGACTCCTTGCGAAACGGTTCCGTGCAACAGTACATAGAAAGCGGCAAGAATAATGCTGAACACGATTAACGCTCCTGCTAATAGGGTAAACCCCACAGTTCGCCCAATACGCCCTACACCTGAAGTCACAAGATGTGACCAAGCAAACGACACAGACCATCCTAGGAGTAGAGCACTAATCATATCGTAACCTCTGCCTTTAACAATGAACCAAAACCCAATCCCCACGAAAAGACCTAAGATGATCCCTGCAGTTCTCCATAAAAATGATGTTTGTGTGGTTGTTGCCCGAACTGCTTGTTCGTTGTGATGTACCGCAGAGCCAGCTTGTAAGAAAAGGGCGGATTTGAATAGCCCATGCAACACGGCGTGAATGATGGCTGCCAAATAAGCACCTAATGAACATTGAATCAGCATGAACCCCATCTGTGCGATTGTTGATCCCACTAATTGGCGTTTGTAATCCACTTGAACCAAAATAGTTCCGGTCCCAAGCAATACTGAAATACCAGAGAGCACAATTAAAACGATTGGTGCTAAATCGCCACTAAAAATGGGAGCGAACCGCGCCAGAATAATTCCACCCGCGTTCACAACACCCGCATGCATCACTGCTGACACTGGTGTTGGAGCGACAACCGAGTCCAATAACCAGCGTTGGAAAGGATATTGCGCTGCTGGAATTGCCACCGCGATCACCAATAACAGGGCTATGCCAGTCCTCTCCCACGAGCTCAGTTGCACCAGACTGCCTTGGGTAAGCGTAAGTGAAAACTGCCAGTGTCCCGTCATCAACGCAAGCCAGGTTATCGCTAACAACAAAATAATCCAACTAAGCGCAAACAGTCGGCCAGCACGGACAGCCGCACTTTTAGCTACTCGCCAATCTCGATTCAACCTTATGAGCAATGTCAGCCCAAGCAGTGTAGCTCCCCAACACACAAGCAGAAGGCGGAGATCATTGCTTAACCAAGCGAGTGAAGCGGAACCCGTCGTGAGCGTCAAAAGCGCAAAATATCCCCGATAATTTCGATCACCAAGTAGTTGTCGGACGGAATAGCGTTGTACAACCAAACCGATCGTAAGGACAAACAACGTTGCCAACCAAGCTAAGGGATCAAGGCGCCACGGACCAAAAATAACTTTCGTGCTATTCGTGACTAAATTCAATAGTGCAATCAACGGAGGCAGCCCGCATATACGAACGTGAATACGAACAAAATTCAAGGGAACACGTGGATGCAATATAACCATGGCGCTTAACGCCAACATCGCAAGGGATAAAAAAAATATTGTCGGCAATGATAACAATTTCAGCGTGACTAACATCCTGCACCCCCTGTTAAAACCGACATCAAAATTATTCTTAAATCGATAATCACAAAAATGGGCGGGTTTTGTCCTTTCTCAATGAGTATTTTTCCAACAAAAAAACCGACAAGTTCAAAAAGCAATGGTCTTTTCGTGGCCATTACATTCCGAAAATTGTCGGTTTACTATCAACTAACCAAATAGGTTTTTTGAAAAGTCTACCTAGATAAATTCAATTCAATTTTTCTTATGCTATTTTACTCGTTATCCGGCATGCCGTCAAGTTCTCGGTTTGGAGGGCATTCTATAAACCCCATCTTGCTACCCATTGCCGAAATAATCACCAAAAAACCGCCGTGATGTTTGGAATACACGACTGTCGCGCCTGTAGTCTAATTATACATAATGAGTGGAGTTTATATATGGTGCATATTTGCAATAAGGGCTCTGCCAGTTATAAAAGACGAGAAGTTCTTCCTTGGCAAGGGCCTCTTCCTTGCGTTTGTACGAGAGCTTCTCATCAGTGAACTCCACTGCAAGAA
>JAKADF010000226.1 GCA_021820805.1 Bacillota bacterium | reverse complement strand
ATAACAGTAATTTCCGCAGCAAGTGAAGTATCTTTCACCAAACTGATGAACGAATTTGACAACGGGGGAATCGAAAACCGTGCTGCCTGCGGCAGTATAATTCTTCGTAAGGCTTGTCTTCGAGTCATCCCAATTGACGCCGCTGCTTCCCACTGGGCCTTTGGAATCGACAAAATCGCTGCTCGGATGATTTCCGAGTTATATGCGCCCACATTCAGAACAAAACCAATGAGTGCCGAAAGTAAAGGGCTTAATGTTAGACCAATGTTCGGCAATCCATAAAAGATGATAAATAATTGAACGAGCAAAGGCGTGCCTCGTATAACCCAAACATAGAAACGTGCAATTTGCTTAAGTAGCGCTATCGTCGACAATCTTGCGAGTGCCGTAAGCAGTGCCAATATAAGCCCAAGTGCAAAAGACACAATAGAAAGCGGAATTGTAATCAACAATCCCGCTTGAAGCATCGGCCAAAACGATTCTAAAAAGGTTTGAATCCCCGACGTTGGGGCGAACAATGTCTGCAAATGACTTCATTCCTTAACGTAAGACGTTTTGGTTAAACCATTTCTTTGAAATTGAATCATACGTACCGTTTTTCTCTAAAGTTGCTAACGCATTATCCACGGCTTTTACCAGTTCCGGGTTCCCTTTTCTAAAAGCAAACGCACTTTGGCTGGCATCCTGGTCTGTTGCAACAATCTTCAAAGGTGCATTCGGATGCTCCTTCAGGAATGTGAGGAAGGACAGCTTATCATTGACTGTCGCATCAACGCGGCCTGATTCCAGCAATTGCAATGCATCGTTAAATCCCTGAACACCAACAATGCTTGCGCCGTTTTGTTGTGCAACTTTAGCAAAGTTGCTCGTTAAGGATTGTGCAGATTTTTTGCCTTTCAGATCTTTAAACGAATGAATCGAGGTGTTATCCTTTCGGACAATAAGAACGGACGCTGAAGTAATATATGGTGTTGAGAAATCGTACTTTTGTTCACGTGCTGGGGTAACACCTACTTCATTTGCAACCATATCAAAGCGCTTGTCATTTAACCCAGCTAGCATTCCATCCCAAGGTGTTTCAACGAAATCCGCTTTTACGCCAAGCTGTTTCACCACAGCCTGGGCTAATTCTACATCAAAACCCGTCAGCTTATTTTGATTGTCGTGAAATGTGAATGGTGCATATGTTCCTTCTGTTCCAATCTCGATGGATCCACGTTGTTTTATCTGGCTAAGCAATGAACCGCTGGAAGCAGGCGCACTGGTGGTGTTGGACGAAGCACTGCTATTTGTACTTTTTGTGTTGCTTGCCCCTGTACCACATGCGGATAATGCAAACATTGAAGCTGCAAAAACCAGCCCCATTGTAATTTTTTATCCATTTAACCCCAACTCCTAGTTTCCCAAGTTAAATACACGGTTTAATATAGCACCTCACTCATTGACAGTCTAGTATCTTGGTAAACTTTCAATAGAAATCAGTCAAATACATGAATATATTAAATGTGGCGTATTAGAATGAGCACACCACATTGCGGATATTTCCATCAGCGAATAAACTACGGCTTAGAAAGTGAAACTGCTGTGACTTAAATGCGGTTTCAACTTTGCGATTGCACCGTAACTTTTGCCCATTCCTCATAACACTTAACTATTGAACACATATCCTCGTCACCAAAGCCTTTTGCAACAGCCATTTGCATCATCTCACGTACAACGCCGAGGACTGGTAATGGTATTTCAAATTCTTTTGCAAGTTGCGAGGCTAACCCTAAATCCTTCAACATAAGCTTGGTGGTAAAGTTCGGAGTAAAATCTCTCGAAAAAATTTTAGATGATTTAGTATCCGCCATTCCGCTGCGAGCACCACCGCCCGAAACAACCTTTAGGAACATTTCTGGACTCACACCCGACTTGACTGCCATAACTAAACTCTCTGAAAGGGAGAGCATATTGATAGCTGCCATTGTATTATTAGCCAGTTTCATATACGAACCTGCACCACTCGTGCCCATGTAATATGCATTTTGGCCCATAGCTTGAAAAAGGGGTTCGGAGCGCTCAAAGTCACTCCGCAGTCCGCCAACCATGAAGGTGAGTTTTGCGGCGATTGCCTGAGGTTCACTCCCTGTTACAGGAGCATCCAAAAAATGCGCGCCCGCTTTAGCAAATCGTTCAGCTGCGTGCTTACTGGTTGCTGGTGAAATGGTACTGCAATCAATGACGAGCAATCCTTCTTTAGCCCCTGAAATGATTCCGCCTTCTCCAAAACAGACCTCTTCAACCGCACTGTCTGCAGTCAGCATAGTAAATACGATGTCAGATACTTCAGCTACCTCAGCCGGTGATTGAACGATAGCTGCATCGTATCCTTGTTTCGTTAATTGAAGTGCCTTTTGTGCCGTTCGGTTGTAAACTGTTAAACTATATCCTTGTTTTAACAGGTTTTCAGCCATCGGTTTCCCCATGGTACCAAGTCCAATAAAACCAATCTTCTCCATTCTATTAAACCTCCCTACTATTAAAATTACCACATTAGACGGACAGTATGAATCTTTAGATAATGAGCGGATCGGATCCACCAATTTGCCTAGTACTTCTTTTTCAAATCTACCAGACCAGGCATTGGATCTTTCCGGCGATATGACCAATAATTCTCGACAAAGGCATCTACGATGTATTCTCCGTGCAAAGGTGCAAATCCCCCATAATGAGGAGAAATAAGTACGTTTTCCATACTCCACAGAACACTGTCTTCAGGTAAAGGCTCGGTGTGAAATACATCAAGTCCTGCTCCGCCGATGGTCTGATTTTTAAGTGCCTGAATTAATGCACGTTCATCCACAACATCCCCGCGAGCGAAATTTATCAAGATTCCTGACGGCTTCATACTCTCTAACTCCTTCTCACCAATGAGATGGTATGTCGCTGGTGTCAAAGGAGTCAGCACTACAACAAAATCACTCTCCTTTAAAACATCCCTAAGTTTGTTTGTACTAACGACAGAATCGCAATTTTCCACTGGCCTCTCTGTATTCCTTACGCCAATCACAAACATATCAAAGGCTTTGGCCTTTCTTGCGACCTCTCTGCCAATACTGCCGACGCCCACGATACATATTGTGGAACCGCGTAATTGTCTTACGGGATACTTAAGTTCCCATTTCTGCTTCAACTGATTTTTCAAGTTATAATGAAGTCCCCTCGTAAAGGAAATCATCATCCCGAATATTTGCTCTGCCATCTGATGCCCGTGAATTCCCCTGGAATTGGTAAGAATGATGCCTTTTTGATCGAACAGTTCAAATGGCATATCCTCTACTCCAGCAGACACCGAATGAAACCATCGCAGATTATGGCAGCGTTCAAATAAACTCGTATTCAACTGGAATGCGGAAGAGACTATGATTTCAGCACTCGATAGTTCCAGCCCGACCTCATCAAAACTGCCCTTTACTATGATTTCCTCGTTTAGTTCTGTACGTAACCGTTCGATAAGTTCAGGTTTAATAGGATGAATAAATAAAATCATATCTAGTTCCTCTCCAATCTACTGCCATATAAATGATTGATTGGAGTGTGACATGGCCCATAGGTCACACCCCAACCATCATCGTAAATCCAACATGTATTTTGGGATATCAAAGATTTTAAATATACTGGATGCCCTGTGCAGAATGTTAAGAAACCTTTTCTCCTATTGGTTTTTTCACAATGATTCCGTAGCACACCGCTGCTAATGCAGCAATGATTCCACCTGAAATAAATGCGAGTGTGTAAGATCCGGTAGCATCAGCAATCATGCCTGCAATCACCGGAGAAAAAGCGCCGCCAAAATATCCGCCAAAGTTCTGAATTGCACCGACTGATGCGACCATGGATTGAGGTGCAACATCTCCCGGCATTGCCCAGGCGTTACCGGTAATGGCTGATATACAAGCGAGAGCGATAGTCATCAGTAAGATAGCAAGCCCTAAACTATGCACGAGCGGTACAAGGATGACAGTAATACCTGCCAAGATTGCATAAATGACGATTAAACGGCGCTTAGCATTTAAAGAAGATGCAACTCCTTTGTCTACAAGCTTCTTTGCCAAATATCCGCCCAAAATGATATCTCCTACAATTCCTCCAAACCAAGGTATTGAAGAGTAAATACCCAGCCCTGCGAGTGAGACATGGTATACTTTCAAAAGGAAGCTCGGCAGGAAAAGGAGGAAAATATTCCAGATCCAAATGGTGCAGAAAAATCCTAAAATCATTCCCCACATTGCTCTGTATTTGAATAACGCCCCCCACGATATGCTCGATGTTTGAATATTTTCTTCAACTCCACCTCCGTCAGCTTGCAGATAGTCCAGTTCCTCTTTACTGATTCTGCGGCTTTTGCCCGGATTACGATAGAAAACCATGAAAATAAGTATAAAGATAATCCCGAGAGCCCCTGTCACATAAAACAGCGATCTCCAACCATATGCGCCTAAAACGGGAACGAGAATAGCTGGAGCAATAAAAGGCCCCCACTTTGATGAAGAATCCCAAATGCCTGTCGCTAAACTTCTTTCTTTTTTCGGGAACCAAGTTGCCGTAATTTTTGCGGATGTTGGAAAACAAGGAGCTTCTGTAATACCTAACAACACCCTTAAACTTAAGAATGTCGCCATTTTACTGCACGCCCCTGTAAAGAATGTAGCAATACTCCACCCAAACACTGCAAATGAATAAATCTTTTTGCCTCCAAAACGGTCTATCAGCCAACCTGACGGAAGTTGGCCAAACGCGTAAATCCACGAAAACACACTGAGCATCAGGCCGATATCTGTGTTGTTTAAATGAAGCTCACTCTTCATGCCAGGAGCAGCATATGACAGGTTAACACGGTCGAAGTAATTGATGATGCCTCCGACAAGCAAAAACAAAAGCGCAAACCATCTCATATTCGTTCGTGGCCGTACCACTACATTGTCTTTATTTAGCTGAGGCTGAACCATTTAATATACCTCCTCACATTTCCGATTAGGTTTTATCTAATCTGAGTCCAAGTATCAAATAGCAGCGCTGTAAAAACACCCCCAGTAATATCCTGTTTCTATAAGTTTTTGACTATTCTGATAACGCGGTGTAAAAAATTACTGTGAAAAGATATGCTACTATCAAATTCATTTATACTAAATCCCTGGCATCACTCCTTTCGATGTTTTTTTTTATACTTGCACCTCCCTCTTTTCGTTATAAATGTGACTTTTTATATCAGACAAAGCTTCCAAAATGGCATTCTGCATAATCCATATGTCACCTGAATATGACAGACATTTATATCCTTTCTCCATCCATCGAATTGCTGATTCTGAGTCTGGCACCAAACGTCCTGCCGTTTTGCTCTTAATTTGCTTCACGTGTATTTTCAACAGTATAATTTGAACGCCAAGCAAAGGGGTCAGTCGCACCAAACCTACGGCTCAAATTAGCTCCACACTGAATCACTGCATCTGCCAGCTCCTGTTCAAAGTCAGAAGAGTTTCGCTCTGATAGAATTGAAACGCTGATGGCTGCAATGGGTGCGTTTCCTGCACCGAGTACTGGAACGGCCACACATCGAACTCCAGGTGTATACTCTCCTGAATCCGTCGAATATCCACGCTTTCTGATGAGGTCCAACTCGGACAATAGTTTATCCCTGTTTCCGATTGTCGCTGGTGTATATACATGAAACTCAGATTCAGGGTAAAGGTCAATAATCCGTTTTAGTGGAAAACATGCGAGTAATGCCTTTCCTAAACCTGTCACATAAGCGGGGAGCCGAGTACCTACCTGGGATGCCAACTGCAGCGGGCGGCTAGACCCGATTTTCACTACATAGACAACTTCTCGCCCATCGAGCACTGCCATTTGAACCGTCTCATCAAAAGTATCACGAAGGTGCTCCAAAAACGGCAAGGCAACCTGTGCCACTGGAACATTGTTCGCGTACGTCATTGCTAGTTCCCATACGCGTATACCTAACGTGTAAATCTTTAAAGAAGGCTCGTAATGAACCATACTTGTATCCATCAATGTCGACAACAATTG
>JAKADF010000225.1 GCA_021820805.1 Bacillota bacterium | reverse complement strand
CTTAATGGAAAATGTAAATCTTGAGGAAATGGCGTGTCAATCACGGATGATTTGACACGCTTTTTTGGTTTAAGGGGAAGAATTAAACAGGTTTTAATGCTTTGTGGTCAACGGTCTGCGGAGGCTGTTCCATCCATCCGTTTTGGATCATGGTTTTTATCCAATCACCTGTCACGTCCAAATCTTCCGCAATAAAACGACTAAAAAGCAATGTAAAATCTTTTCTCTGGGCTGTGGCTAATCCCATACCGTAGTAAGCCATGGCGATGCTGTAAAGCAAACCTGCATGAAACATCATGAGTTTATCTGAAAAGGGTGCGACCGTGGAGTCGGTTACATCTCCATCCCAAGTTGGAGGAGCGGGCAGATCACCATCCGTTAACACTCTGCCCCAGTCTTCGATATGTTTCTTTTTCAAATCGGTCATCTTCGTCAAAATGGAACGCACTTGCGGTGACTCTGCTGTTTGAGCAAATCCCATCAACAAGGCTTTAGTGATTATGCTTTTCTTCAAATTGAAAAAGATACTGGTCATTTCAACCCCGTTGATGGGTCGCTGCTTTCCAAACCACCCAGCCACGTAGTGCTTGTCATTAACAAAATCAATGTATCCAGGCTTCGGAATGCTCGGCGCTCTATGATACAGCCCTTTGGATAACAAAACATCAGTGGATTTGTTGTACAGTTCCATCGACGTCGTCTGGCATTGAACAAAGAAATTCCGAATGTCTTGTCGTGCTGAAGTGGTTAACGCTGAAACGTCATAAAACATTCCGTGAATGCACATCTCGTGAATATACTTCAACCAAAACTCGTCCAAAAATAAACGCGAAGCGTTCAGATTGACATCTTCATCATGAAATCCGTGCGGAATAGGGTACTGTTCTTGCTGAAGAAAACCCGTAATACGCTTAACATGGTCTTGGGCTAAATTTAAAGCATATTGAAAGACAGATCGCATGTCTTCGCCTTGAAGATTTTTCAGTACATATTGAAAGATACAGACCGCCATACTGTCATACATATACAATCCCCACAAAGCCGAGATTTCTGCACCTGTCAACTGTGGATTATGTTGTTCTTGCGTCGCTTATTCCTCCCATAACAGTTTCTCACTTGCTTTCACTTACAATTCCAAAAAAGCACCATTAAATACTAGGCACATTTATGTACCATTTTTAAAGTTAGAAGGTTTTTTAAAAAGCTTGAATCCCCGTAACAGTAATTTTGGAAGCATATGTTAAAGGGGGCCTGAATTCAATAAGGTGACGGCATATCGGGTTGGTATATCGTTTTGTTGTTTTAATTGTGTTTGCAGATTTCCCCTCTGATCTATCCGCATAAAACTTGTAAGTTTGAAATATAAGTTTACTTTTTTACTATTTGCGTTATGTACGTAATGGGTGATCTTATGCACACAACCATGAGGCGAAAGTGTTGATTATTCTTGAACGGACAGTAAGTTGCACCCCACGATCCTGCAGCTACAGCCATGCTCCAGGGAGGGAGGAGTTATACGAGTCACGAAGCCATTCGAGTTAGTCAATCGTAAGAGCCGTCGGAACTCGCTAGCTTTGATTTCTTCAATTTGAGTGTAGGGTTTCTTACGAGCAGATCTTCCTCAACTAGCCATCCGAACAGACTCTTGATGGCTTAGGTTTTGTGGCTGAGAATTGAAGGATTTTATAGGGAGACGAATTGGAACGTAGTGTAATTGTTTTTGGCTGTTTTCGCATAGATGCTGTTTGGGCGATACTGTATTGTAGGTATACGTGTATGCCCTTCGCTCACTCGGTCATGATGCCCTGAACAGCATAGTAGAATCGGATGAAACATTCTTCTTGGAGTCACACAAAGGGCGTAAGCGTGTGACCTTTCAGAAGCCGAGAAAACGTGGTGGCGTGGCAAAAAAGCGAGGTATCAGCAACGAACAGGTGTGTGTGCTCGTCGTTATAGATCGCAATGGAGACATTGTTTCGCAGAATGCGGGCATAGTCGCATTACAGCAACCGAAATCGATGTCGTGTAGGGCACATGCCTTGCACTAGGGTCTTTGCTTTGCACAGACTCAGCTAAGAACTACGTAGCGTTTGTCAAGATGAAAGGACTTCACCACGAGGTCATTAACGTACAAAAGGGCTTTTATGCCCGTAAAGGTATTTACCATGTTCGGCACGTCAACGCTTATCACAAACGGTTAAAGAAGTTGATGGGACGGTTCCAGGGTGTTGCGACGAAGTATCTGGACAACTACCTGTTCAGGTTTTGATTCCTGGAGCGATTCAAAAGTTTATCGCCTTATGAAGCAAAACGGGCTATTCTGCGTGACATGTCGAAGCGACTCAATAACATAACCGTAGAGTATCTGAGAGCGGTATAACTGACTTGATTTTAGTGAAGGGGTATTTTCTATGAAAAACCGTTCCAACGGAACTTTCATTATTGTAATGGTGGTTCTAGGAATCCTTGAATTATTAAATGTTTTACTACTTCGTTATATGTGTGGAGTAACTCAGGTTATAAAGATAATCCTGTTCATTATGGCAGTCGTCCTTATATTTTTGGCAGGTCGTATATCCAAAGCTTCTCATGGTCATCCCAGTGGATGGGGGGCGTTGCTAGGGGCAATTTTCGGTCTGTTTGTAGGAATGAAAGGATTCTTCATTCACGTTACGCCTGAACAACTTCAAAGTAAGGTTCAGGTAAAAAAGAGTGTTGAAATTGCCAATTCTTATCACGTTACACTTGATAAGGTGCAGGGTCAAATTCCCCCCGAATTATTGAAGAAGGCTGTCGAAATTGCCAATTCTCCAATAATGCATATGGTCACACTGACACTTACCGTTGTCATCTGCACGGTTGTTGGACTTATAATCGCGCTCATTGGTGGTGCAACAGCGAGAAAGAAAGATTAACTGTCTTTGTTCTGTTTTTGGTCTTTAGCAACAATCTTTACGAAAACAACCTTGTTTTTAAAGAAATTGCTAGCATTATACTGATAAACTGGAAGTCAGTTGGTCATCTAACCAGCGGGCTTATCTCTTTTTCACTTTTGAGACTGTGGCTATTTAATACGAATGTTCTTTAATTGACTAACCATCTTAGCACCACACATAGGGCACGTTGGTTCAGACTCAGACACAAACTCTTGTCTTGACCAACAGTTACATTCTGTGCACTGCCATACAATTACATCAGCATATTCCGGTTCAGGTTTGTTTGACCACATAGGAATTCCCTCCTCAAATGAAAAAAGACCCAAGTATAATGGGTCTTCTGTCACAGTTCATTATCTAACAACGACTACGTTCGCAGCTTGAAGACCGCGTTGTCCTTCAACGATTTCGAACTCGACGCGTTGACCTTCCTCCAAAGTGCGGAAGCCATCGCTTTGGATTGCGCTATAGTGGACGAATACATCGTCTCCGCCTTCAACTGAAATGAATCCGAAACCTTTGTCGCCGTTAAACCATTTTACTGTACCTTGAGTCATTAACCTATTCCACCTTCATTAACAACTATGTAGTCTTTTGCTACATCTCTTATGTTAACACATATTGTGATTCTTAGCTGTAAAACACGAAAAACCTGCTCAATGTAGATGCTTGAAGCTCTGCTGTTGAAGCACGGGGCATACTCTTCCCCCGAACTCCTCATCAAGAACTAGCTATAGCCTTCTACGTATTGGGATGGACTATATTTTCATTGTCGTATGAAGTTATGGCATTAAAATCATGTTTTTTATTATCGTGGATTGCCTTTGTGGTACTCTGCGCCTTGCTATCCTGTTTTGCTCTGTGTCCTAGTTTAGTATTTAAAGTTTGTCCGAAAGTTGAACGTAAAAGCGTGGATGCGTAACAGTTAGATGATGTAGTTAGTGCTTTAGAAATTCTTGATTCGAAACACTGAAAAAGTTATTGACATGGATAGATTATTACTTCATTTTCGGCATTTCATCATGTGCTGAATAAAGAGTCAAATTGAGTTTGGGCATTCTGGTAGCGGCGACAAATCGGGTTGGTAAGTCGTTTGATTGTTTCAGTTGTGTGCTTGCAAATTTTCCCCCTGATCATTCCACGCAAAGCCTTTAAACTTGAAACGTAAGCTAACGCTTTTACTACTTGCTTTACGTATGCCGTGGGTGAGCAATCATTAATAGTCAGAATCATTAAGATAGTTACAAGAAGATGCCATACCTTGTTTATTTAATTGTTTATTTGAATGATTATTGTACAAACGGGCAGTTTCGGAAGAATCGCTAGAAATGTATGCAGTGACGGTGTCGGCTTAGAACGGTCCTTTTGGACGGGGGGAATGGTGGCGAAAATTAAGAAAGAACCTGGACAGTTTTACCAGGTACTTTTAAATTGCGCAAAAGCAAACACAGCGCTATAATCAGATTACGACTGCATATATTCAAAATATTAAACGAACCCCATAGTACACTCTTAATATACCACGGTGAAAAGCTGGTTGTCAAACTTTTTTCGAAGGAGAGAGATATAGAATGAGTCCTTTGGTTCTTGGTTTACAGGAAATGGATACAACTCAGCTTTTGCTCGTTGGCGGAAAAGGGTTGAATCTAGGTGAACACCATTGTTTGTATCCATGAAAGGCTTGGTCACCGAAGTTGGTGGTTTGATGACCCACGGAGCAGTTATCGCACGTGAATATGGCTTGCCAGCAGTTGTCGGGGTGGAGAATGCTACCAAACTGATCAAAGACGGGCAGAGAATCCGGGTGGATGGAACAGAAGGGTATATCAAAATATTGTAATGGTTGAATAAGTCAAGCAAGAGCCTCTGTCAAAATAGACGGCATTAATTGCAACTTGTCATGGATATAAGGACGGGTTACCTGGTTCGTCCTTTTATCTACCCATCTTAGTTAGCTAATTGGTAGTAAATCTATTGCAGTAATGGGGACGTTTACCGCACAATGCCGTCTTGTAGGTATACATGAATATACGGTGCGTAATTGGCTACGTCGTTTTCGGGCAAATGTGTGCAATATCAAACCAATTCAAAAAACCCGTTACATTGTGGCTTATTCCACCAAACGGCAACAACCATATGTGACAAATACAGAAAATAATTGAAGGTGCTATTGGGACCAATGATCGTTAGTCGAAGCGGAATTTGCTGTATGAATGCAACAAGAGACAAAATGCATTTACTGAACTCTAGGGTAGCATACTGAATAAGCTGACCAATACAAAACCGGTTTCGTTTTGAAGGGCAAAAATGATTTACCTGGTTCAATTATTTTTTAATTCGCTGTTCCAATCTCACATCATTCACAAGTACAAATAACAAAAATGAAATTAATCAACTTACTATTTGTATTAGGAGTTCACTTTTAAGATTACTTTTCCTGAAGTTTGATCTGAATTCAAGTCGATTTCGGTTATTTTATATACCTTGTTGCCTAGCTGAATAGTCGTATTGGTGTTATATTTGTAACCTCCTAAATAGCGTTTCCCTAACTTGGTGACATAGAAAGCGGTTGGGTTATTGGAAAGTGGGATATCAGCAGTTGTTTTTCCGTTATTTGTAATCTTCAAAATTTTGTTTTGATCTCTTCCAATTAATTGCCACGTCTCTCCATTTTGTGATTCACTATAGGGAAAGGGCACTTGAATGGTATTGGTGGAAATTACTTTTGCAGACGAAGGTAGCGGTAACTGGTTATTTTTCGAACCGTGTATGAAAAATATTGCTAGGCCTACGATTATAATTACTAATAAAATTAACGCACCTCGAAAATTGATTCGTTTTCTTCTTTCTTTATTCATGTCATTCAATTCATTATACCTATAAAAAATAGGTGGCTTTTGTTGCATGCTTACACCTCCATTGTATAGGTAAGTCTTACTTGTTCTTAGTTTGGCTTCATATCGAAAGTCTCTTTCTGCCTATTCCATTCAATGGTCGCATTTGCAATCGAGTCCTTATTTGGAGGGACCATGGCTGTTTGCCTGCCCTGAAATTCGTAAGTATCATTTGGTCGTGGCGTGATCCCATCTCCTGTAAGAATTCCGCCTTGTGGTAAATAAAATGTTCCTTTAATTTTCCCTACAGAT
>JAKADF010000224.1 GCA_021820805.1 Bacillota bacterium | reverse complement strand
GGTATTGATATTTCCTGCATGGAACCTAATATCTTCCTCGCCAAGGTACGTTTTAAAGGTAAAGAAGTCATTGAACTTTGCTAATTTGAAAGCCAACTTTACTCCCTCCCCCCAATTTCACGATTGCCTTAGCATCACTTCTCATTTCGGTACTTGCTCATCGAGTTCATTCTGCTTAAGTACTCATTACGTCACCCATAAGGGCACGTCTCATACTTTCATAGTTCAAAAATGAACTCGAGAGAGTGCCCAAATGAATTGGGGGGCTTAATAGAACAATTGCAAACTCTTTATAACCCTCCTACAAATGTTTGTATTCGATAACCGCATTTTCATGACTTTGGTTATTTCTCACTTTAAGTACAAAAACGCAAACTTTTTTGAACACCGGTAGAGGATTGAGAGTTGGGAGACAGGCTTATCAAAGGACGTTATGTAAGGGTGGCCGAATTTTTATACAGTTTCTTCTTTATAGAGATAGTAGAAGTCTACATTATTTCAACTAGTCTTTTTTAAAACGAACGGATCAAATAGTCCTCAAACTGATCTTTCTCTTCGTCTAGTGGAAAGTTTGACTCGTTATACCACGAAGTCATCATTTCTAATCCTGCAGCTAAATTAATTGTTGGATTGTAGTTCGGTACGTCACGCTTTATCTTTGAATTGTCAAACACACCTGGATACATTTTTTCGAAATATAGGTGTCCAAATAGATTGGGGTCAGCTGACATTAGGAAATCTGTAGGTACGTGTACAATATTAGGTTCCTTTCCAAGTATTTTTCCAAATTCATAATATAAATCATCCCACTGATACAACGCTTCATGTGTGACATGGTAGCACTGGCCGTAAGTCTTTGGGTTTCCCGCTGATCCAGCAAAAGCTCTTGCGACATCTGGTGCAAATGTAAAATTCCATGGATTTGTTCCATCTCCAAACATAACCAAGGGTTTACCCTTCATAATTCTATCGACAATATTTCGATTTTGCCTCAGCACGCCTAAGTTTGTTCCCCCAATTCCATAAGTTAATGAGGGACGGAGAACAGTAATGGCAGGTGAAGTGGAGCCCTGCCGTTCCAATAGGTATCTCTCCATTTCTGCTTTGTTGAACGAATAACTGAACTGAGGGTTATCAAACAAGTCCTCAGATGATTCAGTCGTGGGGATTGTTTTTAATGGACGCTTATACGCCGCAACAGTAGAGCAAAATATGATTTGTTGAACATCTGGAAAAGCATCTAGCGTTGTCGATGCATCTTCTTTATCGAAAGAAATCATATCGATTACTACATCGAAGGATTCGCTTCGAAATGCTTTCTTGAAGCTATCTTTGTGCTTCCTATCTCCCTGAATGATTCTAACAGTACTGGTAAGTACAGATTTGTTTTTCCCTCTATTAAAAGCAGTAACATCATGGCCCATCGTGAGTAATTCGTGTACTACTTCCCTGCTGATGACTCCGGTTCCGCCTAGGACTAAAACCTTCATTAAAACTTATCCCCTTTGTTATATGGTCGATAATTAACATCCATTTTTTATCTAAAAGTTAATGGTGTCATCAGAGTTTCTAATTTCTTTGGTTGCGCAGCTAGAAGTATTCCCATCATAAGTAAAGAATCCTCTAAGGATTCCCTCAAGAATAAACCTAGCTGCGCTGCAGAGAAAACACCAAAGGAGGAAATAATCGTTTCTAGACTGAATATACCCTAGTCGAAAGTAAACAGCACTTTAAGCGGGTTACCCTCTTTTTTGTCTACCATGGCAAAGCCTTCAGCAGCCTTCGTGTATGGAAATACATGCGTAACAATTGCTTCACTTTTAATTCTGCCTGCTGAGAGTAAATCAACGGCAGTCATCGTGTCTTCACTGTTGTAGCAGAAGCAGCCAACAAGTTCCTTTTCTTGTCCCTGAAGCTGCATAATGTCAAGGGATTGCTCACCATGGAACATTGCAATTGTTACAACTCTTCCCCCTTTACGAACGAGCGACAATGACTGATTAATAATTCCGGGAACGCCTGCAGCAATAAATACTTTATCAAACGATCCGCCAATCAATTCCTTTGCTTCCTCTACCCAGTTGGTTTTACCTTTAATATTGATAGTGTGTGTAGCACCGAGTAATTTTGCGCTATTCAGGCAGTATTCAAATACATCAGTAGTAAGAATGGTTGTAGCACCTGCTTCTTTTGCAACGGCAAGTGTGAGTAGCCCAATCGGTCCCGAACCAAGAATTGCGACTTTATCCCCCACTTGAATGTTCGCTCGGCGTACGGCGTGAACAGCTACAGTAAGTGGTTCAGCCAGCGCGCCGAGTTTATAGTCCATATCTTGCGGTAAAACGAACACAATCTGTTCAGGTGCAACGAAATTTTCCGCCATCGTGCCATACCATTTCCCAACGCCTGGCGCCTGGCGATTTTCGCAATAGTTTATTTCTCCACGCAAACAATAATCGCACTTACCGCAGCCCACTTGAGGCTGCACGACTACCTTGTCCCCAACTTTAACACGTGTGACCGAACTGCCAATTTCAATTACAAGGCCTGAAATTTCGTGCCCGATAATAACAGGTGGTTTACGGAATGGATGGAGGCCCTTGTAAGCATGAATATCGGATCCACAGATTCCTGCTGCCTTTACTTGAATACGAACTTCGTTGTCTTTAAGCGGTGCACTTTCTACATCAGTAATTACAACGGTATTCGGGCTTTCAATTATAACTGCTTTCATTAAATACACTTCCTTTTATAGTGTGTTTATCCTTGTTGTAACAGCTTCCATAGGAAATTTCTTCATGGACAAATACAACTTCCATATATTTTCTCTGCCAATACGCTAACTCCTTGCAACAAGTTACTAGTTAGTCAAAAAAGTATGCCAAATCAGAAATTCTAATATTAAGGGACTCTCCCAAAAGTAGTTAACCTGCAATTGGAAAGTCCCTTCATGACAACCTTGGTTGACTTTTTATCGGTGTGGTCGTATGTGCCGTTTTCTGACAAGAATCCATCAAAATCCTCTAATGATTGCGCTTGTTTCAAAATAGTTTGCGGTAGGCGTGTCACCTCTCTATCAGTTACTCGTATGTCCGACCCTTTAACTAAGGCTTTGGAGAAATTCCAGTGTAAGCCCGCCAGTTGATTTTAAGAATACAATGTTTTCTTTATCGGTTATTCCTTTTTCAACAACTTCAAAGCCTTTGTCTTTTAGCAGTTTTTCTTGTTGTTCAATATTGTCTGTCATCATTCCAATGTGGTTGATTTCATCGAATTCACCTTTTGCTGGTGATAGAAATATTCGAATACCATTTAATTCAAACTTAAGAATTTCTTTAGATCCGACAATAACGTGATCGAAAAGTTGGGCGCCAAATACCTCTTCAAAGATAGTCTTATATTCAGAAACGTTCTTAACGTGAAGATGGATGTGGTGAACATCAGTTTTTGCAGAATTAGAAGTCACGGCTCTTTTCTCCCTTTTATGAATTTGCTGCTGTATTTTTTTCCGTGTGAGTTATATAATTCCTATCAGTTCTACGCTTTGTTGTACCAGCTACGAGTACAGCCCCGAGGAGAGAAAAGACAGCGACCCAGATAAACGCAAGACTCCAGTTTCCGGTTGATGCAACGACTCCGGTAACAATAGGTGCCAGAATTCCCGCAACTTGCCCCCATGCGTTCATAAATCCGCTCAAAACTCCCGCCTTGCTATGTGAATAAATGACTGGCAGGGACCAAGCAATCGGCCACGTAAAAGCCAACCCCGCGACTGCGAGTGAAATTAAAATAGCTGCTGAAGTACCACTTGTCGCACCTTTAGCAAGGAACATGAAAATACCCGCCCAAACAAATGCTCCTGCATAAATCATCCGTCTCCAGAATATGGAGTGCGTTGATACCCTTCCAATATAATCCGAGATCCACCCTGCTACGTTCATCATTATAAACAGAACTAGCCAAGGGACTGTTCCAAGAATATCTAGGCTTTGAACAGAGACATGTTGTGCTTTTATAAAATATGTTGGTAAGAATGTAATTAGAAAATAGAATACATAGCTATTAGAAAACCAGGCCATTGATGAACCCCAAACCTCTATGGAGGACAATGGCTTTTCCATGAAATCTTTTGTTTGTGAAACTTGAACTACTGTATCGGTTAATTTTTCCTTATCAGGAATATCATTCAAACCTGCCCGCTTGGTTACGGCCCAAAATGCAATTGCCCAAACGGCACTTATTATTGCAAAAAAGTAAAATACGCTGCGCCAACCCCATGTAGTGATAAGAAATACAGCAAGGGGTGTGGCGAACAATGGACCGAGTGCTGTAGCAGAAAGATTTAGTCCCTGTATTCTTGCTACAACTTTTGGGGGTAGCCAACGAGCGAAAATTGATGTGCCTGCAGGGAAATTGACTGCTTCTCCAGCACCAAGTCCTGCTCGTATTCCCATCAAAAGTCCTAGAGATCGTGGAATGGCTGTTAATGCAGTGAATATTGCCCACAAAAACCCAGACACAATCATTACACGGCGTCCGCCGAACTTGTCTGCCAGCCATCCGCCGGGAATTTGCAATAAAAAGTATCCCCAGAAGAAACTTGACAAAAGAACCCCCAGGGTTGCAGTAGTCCACCCAAATTCTTTAAGAATTGCTGGACCAGTTAAGGAAATATTAACTCTATCCATATAGTTCATCATGGTTCCTAGGAAAATTACAAACACGATCCACCCAATGTGGATTTTCGGCTTCATAGAGGTACACCTCCGATTTGTCATTGAATATAGAATATTCAGTCATATATTTGCGAAGGTTGACTCACACAATTATAAGCCAGTGCAATGTCACTTATTTTTAATAGTAATAGCTGTTGGTACTTCTATTGGAATCCCTTCTTGAGCTGACTGGTAACAGGAAAAAACTACACTTTGACTTTGGAGGTAGGTTGTTCCTTCTGTAACGAAAGGTTTATTTTCAACTAGGCAGTCAATAAAATGTTGTTGCGCTTTTACAGCAGCTCCTCCTTTCCAGCCTGTGTCTCTTAAGTAGTCATGCTCCACCTCCCTCCCAATTCTCTTTTGCACAAATATCCTTCCGTCGAAATCAATACGAAGGTTTGCGTCTGTCCCCTCAATTCGGACCCAGCCATAGGATTCAGAGCGTACCTTTTCGGTGTATGCCGCGCGATTCGCATCGTAGATTCCTGTGAGTCCAGATTTAAATTCCAGTAAAGCTACCACGTAGTCTTCGCCTTTTATGACCGGATTAATGGTTCTACTCTGGCAATACACCTTTTTTATAGGGCCAAATAAAAATTGTAGTGTTTCAAAATAGTGAATACCCGTTTCAAATAACAAAAACCGTTCCATGTCTTTGAAGTAAGGTTGATCCGAGTATGGGCTTTCTACCCATCCATCCCCTGGCCGCATACACGCATCTATGTGAATAATTTCCCCGAGTGCATTTTCATCAAGTAGTTTCTTCGTTTCTTGATACCATGGCTGCCACCTCCAGTTTTCATTAATCATCAGGGGGACGCCACAGTTAGTACAAACTTCTACCAACTTCATACTCTCTTCTTGAGTTGGTGCAATCGGCTTCTGACATAAGACGGGAAGACCATGGTCTGCTGCAATTTGTACGTAATGAAGGTGGAATTTCGGCGGCGTGCAAATATCAATGAAATCTGGATGGAGTTTATCGATTGCTTCCTCAATATCCGTACTTACGTATCCGATATCAAACTTTTCTGCTAAAATTTTCGCACGGTATTCGGTTCGACTAACTAGCCCCACGATTTTGGCTCCGTTTACGCATTGCCATGCTTCTAACTGAATGTCTGCAAAGTGGCCAGCACCAATCGTAATACCACGTAATTCACGCTGTGCCATTGAGATCTCCTCCAAGTTGAAGCATCTTATCTATCACAGCTGAGCCTGAATCGACTGTCGATTGGTGGCCTCCGATGTCTACTGTGCGTGCGCTGCCATCTTCCAGTGCAAAGGAAACCGCTTGTTCTATGAGACGAGCGCTATTCGTCAATTGTGGAAGTTCGTGCTTATCTCCGAGCCAATCTAGCATCATGGCGACTG
>JAKADF010000223.1 GCA_021820805.1 Bacillota bacterium | reverse complement strand
GCTTCGAGCACCGCCTGGATAACGTCTTTGTGAACGCCTTTTCGCGGCGGATCGAGTACCACAACATTATAATAATCACCATTTTCGACCAAGCGCGGTAACACATCTTCAACGTCACCTGTTATAAATTCGGCATTTTCTATATGGTTGTGAACTGCATTTTTCTTTGCATCATTAATCGCCGCGTCAATTGTTTCAATTCCAACGACTGACTTGGCATGACGCGCGAGTGCAAGCGCTATGGTCCCTGTTCCACAATAAGCATCCAGCACCCGTTCACACCCACCAAGATTCGCAAATTGGAGAACGATTTCATACAACCTTTGTGCCTGAATTGTATTTACTTGAAAAAACGAACGCGGGGACACAAGGTACTCTATGTCAAGCATCCGTTCTTTTATCAAGGACTCGCCTGCCAACATATTGAGACTTTTTCCCCAAACAGGGCCGCCGCGATTAGGCTGAACAGTCAAACCAATTCCAACAATTGTTGATTCGCTGATGCTCTTTTTTGCATCGCCATGAACTTTTTCTCCAACTAACTCTGGCAGGCGTTTCTTGAATATTGGGTTATTCTCATAAACCGACAGTACAACAATTGTTTCTTTATTAAAATGTGATTCACGCACAATAATGTGATGAATAAGCTTGCAGATCTTTGCACCGAGAGAGGTAAGAAAACCAACTACATTTGCAATCGTTTCGACCATAGATAAAGGTTCTATGTGACTTGCATCAGTTTCTACAATTGTGTGGCTGTCCCGCGCAAAAAAGCCAAAGCAAAGACGCTGCTCTTTTTCATCCCATTCAACCGGTACTTGAACATGATTTCTATATCGATACGGATAGTCCATACCAATCATCGGCAGAATCTTGATTTCATTCTGCTGTACTACATTTCGCAAGGCATGTGTAACAATTTGCTCTTTGTGGTGAATTTGAGCGGTGTAATCCAAATGTTGCAACTGTGTACACCCGCAAATGCCAAATACCGGGCACGCAGGAACCACGCGATATGGGGAATCACTGTGTCGTGAAACCACGCGGCCACGAGCAAAGCGACGATGTACGGATACAATCGTGATCGCCGCTGATTCTGAGATAAGGAGATTTGGCACAAATACGGTCAAACCGTTTACAATTGCAACACCGTCGCCGTCATCATTGAGTCGAATGGCCTCTGCTTCATAGGTGCCGCCGACCTGAACAGCCTCAGTGTGGCTTGTTTTTTCCATGTGCCAATCCTCCGTCTTCATACCTATCCCTTTTAAAACATCTTCACGCTTTCACTTGAATGCGTTCGAGAATCAGTTTGTTAACGACACTTGGGTTCGCCTTCCCTTTTGTCGCCTTCATCGTTTGACCAACCAATGCGCCAAGAGCCCGTTCTTTCCCGTTTCGGTAGTCCTCAACTGACTTCTCATTGTTCTTGATGACCTCGTCGATGATACCGATGAGTGCACTTTCATCACTGATTTGCTCAAAGCCATGCTTTTTAATCACTTCTGCAGCAGTCTGGCCTGTTTCGCACATAAACTTAAATACATCGCGTGCCTGTTTTGTTGAAATTTTGCCAGATACAATTTCTGCAATGAGACCAGCAAGGTTCACGGATGAAATCGGTGATTCGTCAATACCTTTACCTTCTGAATTTAAGTAACCAAGCAAATCAGTCATAATCCAATTGCTTGCAGTCTTTGGATCCGCACCCTCTGCCACCGCTTCTTCAAAGTATTTTGCAATACGAAAGTCTGCAGTAAGTACGCCTGTATCATAATCCGGCAGATTAAGTTCTGTCGTATAACGTTCTTTCTTTGCGAGCGGCAGCTCCGGAACAGTGCTTTTCGCTCTGTTTAACCAGGCATCGTCAATCTTTAATCGAACCAAGTCCGGCTCAGGGAAGTACCGATAATCATGTGCTTCTTCCTTTGAACGCATAAGTATTGTCGTCCCAGTTGCCTCATCGAATCGGCGTGTTTCCTGGTCTACAACACCGCCGTTATTCAAAATTTCAGCTTGGCGAATTCCCTCGTATTCAAGCCCCTTTTGCACAAAGCGGAACGAGTTCATATTCTTAAGTTCTGCTTTATTACCGAACTGCTCCTCTCCGAATGGACGAAGCGAAATGTTAGCATCACAGCGGAGTGACCCTTCTTCCATCTTGCAGTCCGATACATCGCAATATTGCATGATAGATCTTAGAGCTTCCATGTATAAACGTGCTTCCTCAGGTGAACGCATATCAGGTTCTGACACAATTTCAATAAGTGGAACGCCAGTCCGGTTGTAATCTACAAGTGTATGCGATCCGTCCGCCGCATGGGTCGACTTACCTGCATCCTCTTCCAAATGAACGCGGTGGACGCCAATCTTTTTACGTTCGCCGCCAATTTCAATTTCCACATATCCATGTTCGCCAATCGGCAAATCATATTGTGAAATTTGGTACCCTTTCGGGAGGTCTGGGTAAAAGTAGTTCTTCCGATCAAACTTACTATCTTGGTTAATCGTACAGTTAAGTGCAAGCGCTGCTCGGAGAGCTAGTTCGACGGCTTCTTGGTTCAAAACTGGAAGCGTTCCTGGATGTCCCATACATACCGGACAAACGTTCGTATTCGGTTCGACACCAGATTCATTTTTGCAACTGCAGAATATCTTTGAATTGGTCTTTAATTCTACGTGAACCTCTAGACCGATAACTGTTTCAAAATTCATTGGACACCCTCCAATTCTGGCAGCGGCATATCGAATCCGCGAAGGTTTTCATAGGCATGCGCAACGCGCAGAATTGTTTTCTCATCGAATGCTTTACCGACAATCTGCAGTCCAATTGGCAACTTACCGTCCATTCCGCATGGAATACTGACCCCGGGAAGTCCAGCAAGGTTTGCAGGGATGGTGAAAATGTCATTTAGATACATCTGCAACGGGTTATCCGCAACATTCCCGAAACGGAAGGCCGTAGTCGGCGAAGTCGGTGTAATAATCACATCACATGAAGCAAACGCGGTCTCAAAATCACGCCGAATCAAAGTACGCATCTTCTGTGCACGCAAGTAATACGCATCATAATAACCGGAAGAAAGAGCATATGTACCAATCATAATGCGCCTTTTTACTTCTAGTCCAAATCCTTCACTACGGGATTTTTCATATAAGTCAAGAAGCGTATCACCGCTGGCTCTCCGTCCGTAACGAACACCATCATAACGAGCAAGGTTTGATGATGCTTCAGCTGGCGCAATCAAATAATAGGTAGATACTGCATATTTCATATTTGGTAGTTCTATCTCTACAACTTCTGCGCCTGCACTTTCAAGAACACGTACAGCCTGTTCAACTGCTTCTTTAACAGCCTTATCAAGACCATTCTGGCTCGAAAGATCTTTAATAATACCTATCCGAAGTCCCTTTACACCTTCATCAATCCCATGTGAAAATCGTTCCACTTCCACTGGAGCTGACGTGGAATCCCGCTCGTCATGGCCGCTGATAGCTTCGAGAACAATTGCTGCGTCTTTAGCTGTCCGCGTAAATGGGCCGATTTGGTCAAGTGAAGAGGCAAAAGCAATAAGGCCAAAGCGCGAAACTCTGCCGTATGTTGGCTTTAAGCCGACAATACCGCAAAAAGCTGCGGGTTGACGAATCGAACCGCCAGTGTCGGATCCGAGTGCAAATGGAACCATACCTGCGGCAACCGCAGCTGCAGAGCCGCCGCTTGAACCTCCTGGGACACAATTAACATCGTATGGATTTTTTGTCTTCTTAAAAGCAGATGTTTCAGTTGAAGAGCCCATTGCAAACTCATCCATATTTGTTTTTCCTACCATAATGCCGCCAGCATCTTGTAACTTTAGAGCTGTTGTTGCGGAATAAGGCGGAATATAGTTCTCAAGAATACGGCTCGCTGCCGTCGTAAGAATACCCTCTGTGCACATATTATCTTTCAGAGCATATGGAACGCCAAAAAGTAGTGAATCCGATGAGGCATCATCCATTGCATGAGCTCTCGCCAAACCATTTTCAACATCGACTGTAAGAAATGCGCCAATTTGTTTATCAAGATGAGCGATTTTATCAAATGAACGTTTTGCCCAGTCAGACGGTTTAGTCTCTTTTTTGTGTAATGATGCTAGAATCTCTTCTACTGTATGTATTATCACTGAATTAACCCTCCAATACAGCTGGGACTCGAACTTGTCCATCATCAGAATCTGGCGCATTTTTTAGTGCGGCCTCTCGGGTTAATCCTGGTTTTGGTTCATCTTGGCGAAGGACATTATAAAGCGGGAACGAATGACTCGTTGGTTCGATATTCGTTAGGTCTACCTCTTGAAGTTCATTTGCATAATCCAAAATATCACTTAATTGAGGCGCAAGCAGATGCGCCTCCTCATCCGTCACGGCAAGACGAGCTAGTTTTGCGACATGACGGATTGTTTCTTCCGAAATAATCAAAGTTTTACCTCCTTAAATGAGCTGCAAATTAATGAGCTACAAGCTGAACAACAATTGACGCAAGTGAAAAACAAATTCCAAGTAAATACAAAAACGTTACAGTTTGAATTTGGCTCAGCCCAGATTTCATTAACAAATGGAAAGTGTGTCCTTTATCAGCAATGTAAATTGGGCGATTTTCTCGAAAGCGGCGAAAGATAACCCAAATTGTATCCAGGATGGGTACGCCGAGGGCTAAGACCGGTACTGCAATGGAAACCAATGTTGCACTCTTAAATGCTCCGTTAACGGCTACTGCAGCCAGAACGAATCCTATAAACGTCGCACCTGCGTCACCCATAAAAATACGTGCTGGGTGAAAATTATAACGTAAAAATCCAAGGGAACTGCCGACAAGAATGACCGCAAGCACTGCCATCGCTGTCTGCCCTTTTAAGAGAGCAATAAAAAATAACGTAATTGCCGAGATTGCAGCAAGGCCAGATGCAAGCCCATCCACACCATCGAGAAAATTCATCATATTGGTGATTGCTACCACCCATATAACCGTCGCGATAACGGATACGTAAAGCGGAAACGTAAAATAACCATGTCTAAGCGGCAAATTCACACCGCTGATTCGGACACCGTATAACGTCAAAATCACCGCTGCTATAATCTGCATGACAAACTTCGGCCATGCTTTAAAATCTCGCCCTCGTGTCTTGTAAAAATCATCTAAAACGCCAATCACAAAGATGACGAGCCCGCCTGTGGCTATTCCAAAAAGGGTAGATCCTGCGCGGCCAAAAATTGCCGCAGTGATGACAAACCCTATATAGATAGCTAGTCCGCCAAGCAGCGGTATCGGCTCTTTATGAATTTTGCTTTGGTTAGGGCGATCTACAAACCCAATACGAATTGCAATTTTCCGAATGTACGGCACTGTAAAATACACAAATGCGAAAGCTACAATACCGCTTAGTATGTAGTACCATGCGGGATGCATGTCGGTTCAAAAACCTCCATTCAAACGCCATTCGCCTGGGTTACTCTTGTTGAAACAGCATTCTGTAGACGGTTGGTCACAAGCGCTTTTTCAGTTATTCATTATACCAGACCAGAAATGATGAACAATGCAGCATGTACGATACAAAAAAGCTTGGATATGGCATGTCTGTCGTGTATGTCACATACCTATTAGAGAGTCATATTCATGTCCGAACGATTTGCTCTGAAAGGAGAACACACAAATGAATATTCAAGACTGGCTTATTCTTTCCGTTATTGCAATCCCTGTCTCATTTATAGTTGGTAGGTATTCTACCAAGGTCGCATTTTTTCATGCGAAAACTGAAGAAAAACTGACTGTTCCCGAATTCGTAAGATCTCGCCGTTAGTCATAAATCATCTCTTATTTTCGCAAAAGGGTTAAACCAATGAGTTTAACCCTTTTGCGATTCATTTCAATTCCTGTAAGCTTCCTCTGACAGTAAATTGAATGGCGCAATGAGTTCCACAAATTGTGCCTCATCCAGAATTCTTAACTCTGGTTTTTGCCCGCTTTCGATGAGCTGTTGTGCCTTTGTAAGCTTCGACCCCGCCTTTTCACCGGCGACCAGAATATCTGTCTGTTTACTTATACTATTTGTAACCTTTCCGCCGAGCTTTTCAACTAACTGCCCTGCAGCTTTCCGGTCTAA
>JAKADF010000222.1 GCA_021820805.1 Bacillota bacterium | reverse complement strand
ATAGCTAATAGTACGACGCAGGTTCAGTCCGGCCCATCGTGTTCATGGACGGCGGATCGTATGGAGTTTATTGGCCGTTCGGGTACACTTGAAAGCCCTGCAGCTTTGTATGAAGACGGGCTGTCTTTTCGCACTGGAATATTGCAAAACACGTGCGGTGCTGTACAGAGAATTGTTGAAGTGCCTGCTAGTGGTGAGGCGAAAGTTTTAATTTTGCTCGGCTGTGCAGCCTCTAAAGATGAAGTGCGTTTACTCGTTCACAAGTACAGTGAGTCATCCGCATATGACGATGCACTTGCAGAAGTGAAATCTTTCTGGGCTGGCATTACAGAGCGGGTGAGGGTGAAAACGCCGGATAGGGCATTTGACATTCTTTTGAATGGATGGCTGTTATACCAGGCACTAGTCTGCAGATTGTGGGCAAGAACGGCATTTTATCAGGCTGGAGGTGCATTCGGATTTCGAGATCAACTGCAAGATTCACTGGTATTTTTACATGCGGATGCATCTATCACGAAGGAGCAAATTTTGAAAAATGCTGCGCACCAGTACCAGGAAGGTGACGTTCAGCATTGGTGGCATGAAGAAACTCATAAGGGTATAAGGACCCGAATTTCGGATGATTTGCTGTGGCTGCCTTATGCTGTGTCCCGCTATGTTGAACATACAGGAGATACCAGCATTTTGAACGAAATGGTACCGTTCCTTCACAGTGAAGTGCTGAAAAAGGAGGAAAATGAGCGGTATGAGGACACGGTAGTGTCCGACGAACTAGGAACCATTTTGGATCATACTATACGTGCAATTCATCATGCCATGAAGTTTGGAGAACACAGCATTCCACTTATGGGCATTGGGGACTGGAATGACGGAATGAACCTCGTTGGCGCAAAAGGGCGCGGCGAAAGTGTCTGGCTTGGCTGGTTTCTGCTCGATATCCTAAAACGGTTTGTGCGCATGGGGAAGGGTGAACACTGGAGTGTGCCGGGAGGCCAGGAAAAAGGTACAGAACAAGGTGAAGATCACGCCACGGAACACGGCATAGAACACGGCATGGAACACGGCATAGAACACGGCATAGAGCACGGTCTGGAACACGACACGGAATTTGGCATGAACAATAACCCTGTAGAGATTGTTCCCCGCGAGATTGTTGATGAGTTTGAACAGGCTGTCGTGAAGCTAGAGGAAAGCTTAAATGAACACGCTTGGGATGGAGCTTGGTTCCGCCGCGCCTTTACTGATTCGGGGACATGGCTTGGTTCGATTGAAGACAGAGAATGCCGAATTGATGCAATTGCACAATCGTGGGCAGTCATGTCTGAGGGCACAACCGAGGATAGAAAATTGCGCGCGATGCGTTCCTTTGACCGTGAACTGGTTGACAGAGAGCTTAGCCTTGCATGCCTGTTAACAAAGGCGTTTGACAAAACGAAACCAAGCCCTGGGTATATTCAAGGCTATCCGCCTGGCATACGTGAAAATGGCGGGCAATATACGCACGGCGTTATTTGGGGGATAGTTGCATGGGCAATGCTTGGCGAACGAAGCAAGGCATTTGAGCTATTCTCCATGCTGAGTCCAATCTCCCATACGCAAACCCCGCGTGAAGTTCGAACGTTCGGGAATGAGCCGTATGTTATGACTGCGGATATCTATACTGCAGATCCGCATCAAGGACAAGCTGGCTGGTCCTGGTACACGGGAGCTGCAGGATGGATGTACCAAGCAGGGCTTGAGTATGTACTCGGCGTGAAACGGCGTGGAGATAAACTGTTCATTCAGCCTTGTGTTCCATACGAGTGGAGTTCTTTTTCAATCGATTATAAGTACGGCAGTACTTTATACCATATTGATGTTGAATGCAGCGAGAATAATAACGTGCCAACCTCATGGGTAGTAGACGGAAGACAGATTGCTGCAGAAGAAGGACAAACATATTTGCAGCTTGTGGATGATGGAACTGTTCATACAGTGACTGTGTACACCTCCACAGAGCCCGCAATTGATGTGGGGTAATGCATGTGGTTGATACGGCGTCGGGAGCGAACCACCTTGAGGGAGCATTGGGTGCGTGGGTGGGGAGCTTTAGATGCGTGAGGAACTTTAGGTGCCTGCGGGTAGATAGCTATCGAAGAGGTGGTTATCTACCCCCCCCCCCGGAAGTTTTGACCTCAGAAAGATGATAGCTGACATTTAGATCGCTAATCGCCAGCCGGGCCCGCGTGCAGTTTCAGCATTGGGCCTGTTATGGTAGCTAATCGCCCGCTGGACCCGTGGCCATTTCAGCATTGGGCCTGTTATGGTAGCTAATCGCCCGCTGGACCCGCATGCAGGTTCAGCATTGGGCCTGTTATGGTAGCTAATCGCCAGCCGGGCCCGCATGCAGTTTCAGCATTGGGCCTGTTATGGTAGCTAATCGTCAGCCGTCCGCAATGGGGCACGGTGGCAGGAATCATGGAGGTTGTTTTGTCCGCCATTGCTCTCGCCGAGGCAGGGGTCCAGGGAGCGTTGAGGTAGTTCCTTAAGTTCCTTATGCACATATTTGGAATTGGTAAGTCGTGATCTTCAGGTCCTGTGCAATTACTGCATAGGACCTGAACTTTCTATAGTTGACGCTCCTTATTTTATCCGTGATTCTATCGCTGAGTGCATTCGGTTCAATTTATCCTTGCAGTCTGAAAGGTTTTTACCGCGGGCTGCTAGATAGGCTTTTAGCTTCGGTTCTGTGCCTGAGGGGCGAAGTGCAAGCCAGGATCCGTCTTCATATAGATATTTGAGCACGTCAGATTTGGGCAGGGAAAGAGGTTTGCTGGCAGAGGCCGGTTGGCCGTTTTTGTCCACATGATAATGTTTTGATGTTTCGTAGTCTTCAATTGCAGTTAGTTTTAAGCCTTCTACAGTTGGCACGTCTTTTCGCAGACCGTCCATGATGGATTGTAGTTTACTAGATGGGTCTGCCCCTTCTATGTGCTTGCTGAATAATTCCTCCTCATACCAGCCGAGCCGTTCAAATAAACCTTCCAGCGCGTCCTGCAATGTTTGACCTTTATTTTTGTAGTACGAGGTCATTTCTGCGATAGCTAAACAGGTTTGCACAGCATCTTTGTCACGAACCATAGGTGAAATCAAATATCCATAACTTTCTTCGTATCCGAGCAAAAATTTGTGCTCTCCTGTTTGTTCATAATGGGTAATGCGTTCCCCAATGTATTTGAAGCCTGTCAGTGTGTTTTCCAGTTGGATATTGTATGAATCGGCGACGGCCTGGCCAAGTTCGGAAGTGACAATGGTTTTGAAGACGTTCCCGTTTTTCGGCAGACGCCCTTCAGCCTTTCTGGTACAAAGGATAAAATCCATCAAGAGAGCTCCCACTTGATTGCCTGTGAGTAATTGGTAGGATCCTTCTTTAGTGCGAATAGCAATTCCAACTCGGTCTGAATCAGGGTCTGTCCCCATCACGATATCCGCCCCGATTTGGCGTGCAGTCTGGATGCCGAGATCCAGCGCCTCCGGTTCCTCTGGATTTGGACTTTTAACGGTCGGGAAATCTCCGTCGGGTTCCGCTTGTTCTTTAACAACCTGAACCTTTTTATAACCAGCAGTGTCGAGCGCAGTGCGTACCGGAACATTTCCGGCACCGTGGAGTGGAGTATAGACAATAGACAATGCCTTTCTCTGCTCATCCTCAACCGATGGAGATAAGACTTCCTGAACAACTTTTTCTATGTACATGGCACGGACATCCGGTGCAATCCATTCAAACAAGCCGCGGTTTATTGCGTCTTCCAGCTCAAGAGTTGGGATATCGAATATATTTTCGTTATCAGTCATAATGGCATGAATTTTTTTTGTTGCTTCCGGGAAAAGCTGACATCCATCTTGCCCGTATGCTTTATAGCCATTATATTGCGGCGGATTGTGGCTTGCCGTAATCATGACTCCAGCAGCCGCACCAAAATGGCGGACTGAATACGAGACCTCAGGCGTTGGACACAAGTACGGCGAGACATATGCCCGAATGCCGAGTGCCGCAAGGACAAGCCCTGTTTCGCGGGCAAATTCGGAAGAATGATGTCTGCAGTCGTAACCAATTGCGACTCCTCTTTCAGCAGCGTCATTCTCGTGTTGCAATAGATATTGGCCGAGTGCCCATGAGGTTTTGCGGATTGTAAAAATGTTCAATCTGTTTAAACCAGCACCCATGACCCCGCGCAGACCAGCCGTACCAAAATCAAGCCTGTGTCCAAACCGATCTTCGATTTCTGAGTCGTTCCCTTGTATAGAAACAAGTTCTTGGCGAAGTTCATCAGGCAATTCGCTATAATTTAACCACTTTTTATATTCTTGAGATGCGTCCATGTTGCGGTTCCTCCCTTTGGACCCATGCGATGATTAAAAATAATCTTTTTGCTTCAACCACACTATGTACCAATTATTTTTGCAGCGAAAAGGTATCCAAGCGTAATACCAAAAATGCCAAATACAGCAGGAATAACGGGCGGAGCTAGTATTGGTAATATTTCAGCAAATAGTTTGCCTTCCAATTCATCACTCTATCCTCCAACGATTGGGGGATTGACTTGAGCAGGCGGATCCCGTTACAGAATGTACAACCCTCGCATACTGTATGGCATTGCTTATAGGGGGTTCGTGCAAATGCGAAGAAAACCGGAAATGGGAAAATATCTATTGTGGCTTTTTTTCAGGCGAAGTTCGCAAGTGAGACGATATCTGCCAGCGACGAAAAGGTATTCGAAAGATACATTTAAAGAATTCATGGGACGATACACAAGTGTTTATGTTAAACCGGTTGCAGGAAGCCGGGGGAAAGGTATTTTAAAAACTTGGAAGCAGAACGGGAAAATATGGGTGCAAAAAAATGTATATCATCCGCAGGTGTTTTCGAATTTGGATGACGCCATCCGTTTTATTGACCGTGAACGTCAAGGTCGGGCATACATTGTGCAACAAGGGTTAAACCTTGCGGTGATAGGCGGGAAACCGCTTGATATCCGCGTGATGATGCAGCGGGAAAAACCTGGGGGCAGATGGTTGTATTCTGGAATGATTGCTAAAATAGCAGGTGGATCGAGCATTGTGACGAATGTAGCAATCAGTAAAGGCAGTGTTATGGAAGTCAATGAAGCAATACGTAAAAGCCTTAAATGGAATGATAAAAAAATTAACAATTGCATTAATGAAATGATTCAGCTTTCTTTTCAGGCAGCAAAACATTTTGACACCTATCAATTATATCGAGAACTAGGGTTCGATATTGCAGTCGACAAAAAAGGCCAAATTTGGATGATTGAAGAGAACACGGGCCCAAGCCATCCACTATTTGCGCATTTAAAATCAAACCTGTCAATGTATCGGCGAATCCAGGCTAGATGGGGTCAGTTTGAGCGTGCACGGAAAGGTAATAAATGAACTGAATTTTAGATACGGGGAGTTATAACATGCAGGGAACACCCAAAATCCTTGTCTATTGCGGCAAGGATACTGAGAAATACGCTGAATTTGTTCGAAAAGCCGGTTACAGCTTTGTAGAAACAGCATCATCAGAATCTGATGCGCTTCAAAAATTAGCTGGTACGGAAGTCATCTTAGGATGGAGATTTCCTACTCGATTGCTTGCTCTGCCTGAAGCAAAATCAGTTCGGTGGATACAGTCTACTGGTGCGGGTGTAGATGATTTGGCAGCAGATAAGAATATTCCGTCTGACATTTTGTTTACCCGAATTGTAGGCCAATTTGGAAATCCGATTGCAGAGTATGTTTTTGCTTATTTGCTTTATGTTTGCAAGGGAATTGGACAAATGTGCTCTCTGCAAGCTGAACGAAAATGGGATCTTGCAACGTCTAGTATATCAGCTCCGAATTCGCCAATGTTTTCGGGCACACTTGCGGGGAGAACAATTGGTGTAGCAGGGCTCGGTTCAATAGGAAGAGAGGTAGTTCGAAAAGCGAGAGCATTTGGAATGCAAGTGTATGGGTTAAGTAGCAGCGGGCAGTGTGCGGATATTGTGGACAAGCATTTTTTTCCACATGAATGGGCTTCTTTTGTGAAAGACCTCGATATCCTTGTTCTAACTTTGCCACTCACTGCAAAAACGAATCAAGTTGTAAATCGGAAAGTTCTGCAAGAAATGAAACCTAAATCTTGGCTTGTAAATGTAGGA
>JAKADF010000221.1 GCA_021820805.1 Bacillota bacterium | reverse complement strand
AGTTCCAGCCGACGATGAAGGCATTTCTGGTTCAATAATTAGCTTCATGCATAAATTTATGGTTCCTAATACTGAAAGAAAAATCATTGAGGAAGCTATAGAGGGTTTGGACAAATATGGAGTCCACTATTCAGCAGAAGTTGTAAAAGGCGATTAGATCCAATCAGTAAACAAATTGTCGATGAAACTATTAATTGCAACCTAAAACATGCTGAACAGTTGAGGCATTTACTTCATTAGAAATCAAAGATACAAAAAACCCTCACCCTTTATAGTCTTCAAGTTACATCAGTTAGCGTACTTGTAAATTCCGCTCCAAGAAATTTCGGTGTTGGACAGATCCAGTACATACCTTCCTATGCTGAGTGAATTCCCAAAGCCATCCGCCCTGTATCCATTAACAATACCAATTGAATCCCGCTATGCCCCCCAATTTGTAGAACGGACGCTTTCATTCTAATCATAAAAACAGTTGTTTTGGTGGTAAATATCGTCTTCAAAAAAGAAGTGATTAAATTCGAATCGTTCTGTCGAAACTGCCCTGATGTTCAATAACGCCAAAACACCCGAATTGAATATTTATACCAAATTCAATTGGACGTGCTTCTTCAGGTATTGCCCTCTTTTGCAACTAGATAGGCTGCTCTTAATTCCCGTAGAACGGGTCTATCCTCTTTCATCTCTTGGCAGATAACTATTTCATGAGGATTAAGGAGATCAGGGCTGCATCACCTTCATCATCCGCCCCTCGAATTCCACGTACGTGATTTTACCTGAAGCCAGAGCCATGCTATGAAGGTAAATCTGTTCTGTTTTCGATATTCACGCCCCACTTTCAGCGACTGCTCCTCCCCCAGGATGGGTTCCAGGACATGAGACTTTTTCGAAAAAGCCTCGAAATAGCGGTAGCCAAATTTGCGTTGCGAAATCGCGTCTAAATGAATGCCATCAGGATTCGCGGTCAAATCTGCAGCTGTTACAAAATAACAATTTTGCTGTTCGTTGGCGAAATGCTGCAATTGCTCATTGACTTGCCGATACTCTGTCGCGTGCTTTCCAAAACCGATCTTCCCTAGAAAATCACCAAGTCCACCAATGATTAACGGCTCCTTATCAAGATTTAATTCGTCTCTTAGGGTCTTGATGATAAGGGTTAATTTCTCGTAATAAGTTTCATATAGCGAATGATAACTGTCGCTCTCACCTTGGTGCCAAAGAATTCCGCTGATTTGACTAGACCGCAGGGCGAAGCGGGCTTCGGACAAAGCATGCTGAAAGAGGATGCCTTCCGGATGCCAGTCATTCAAGGAACTTCCACCTTCCGCACAAGGAATTAAACCAATTTCTTCATCGGGATTTGCTTCCGACCAAGCATCCGCAAAAGACGCCGCAAGGCTTACGCCGGAAACTGGACGGTCGTAATTAATCGGCTCTGTCATCATCTGCCACTGTCCATTGCGCAGCATTTTTATTTTTTCATTATAGATAGGATCGACTTCATGCAAAAACCCACGACCCGCCATATTCGACTGACCCAACATTAAAAATGACTTTATCACTAAGTATTCACCCCTTAATATCATAATATAGTTCTTATACGTAACCTTGTAATCTTCTTCCAGAATGCTGTAATGTACTTTGGAAAGTGTCGGATCGATCTCCGGCCGGGAGCAAACCCTTCTTCGATATCAGCCCCTTAAATTCAACACCTGCCTTTGCGTGTCAGTCATTGAGCCTCCCCATAACAATGGTACTATAGTATTTACCGTCAGAAAGGATTCTGTCGTTTCTCAACTTACCTTCAATCTCAAAGCCAAACCTCTTATATAGTTCGTGTGATAGGGAAGGACGGTAATTTGAAGGGTTACCATGGAGGATTGCCATTAAAAGAGAGTTTGCTACAGTTGGAAGACTTCTTACCAAAAGAACCCGAGTACAACCTATGAAATAACTTATATACTAAAAGCATAGACACAGAACATCGTTCAATTTGATCCGTCTTGTCGTACTCTTTTGCCCGTTAATGACGCACCCACAAAGACTCATTAATGTATAATTATGTTTCGAAAACGGGAAACCCTTCTTAAAAATTTGCCCTGTACAGCCAAAGAAAACGACCTTAATTATTTACTTTTTCTATTACGCTTGAGCTTCGTGCTGTTATATCCATATTTATACTCTTAGTGACTATTCCGTCGGAGTTATGAACGATTAGGTTGTATGGGTTTCCTGCATTCTCACTTACAAAATTGTAAAAAATTCTAAATGCATCATTCACCTTGATGATATTTGCCTTACGTTTCAAGCCACTCTTGTTTCGAATTACAATTTCACTGATACTTGGGTCTGCAATTGTCCCAACAATCATTGGATTTAAGTTAACGCCATTTGTCTTAGGGAGGTACATTTGTAAGATCGGCATGGCTTTGATTGCTTGCTCTGACGGGTGATATGCAATACTGGAGCCTCCCATTTCTCCTCCGTAATTCGTAACTTTCCACCCATCAAACGTCTTTTTTACAAACCTCATATCTAAAGCAATTCCATTATCAGCTAAATCCCTAATATAAAAAACGACCTCTCCACCATTTACAGGTACTTCTTTAACGATATTCACAGGTCCCAAACTTACACCATTCATCCCTTTATTGATGGCACCAACCACTGTCTTACTTGAACCTTGTAAATACCTAAATCCAAACCACACAATGAGTAATAGCAATAAAACACCGACCAACAAGAATGAATGAGATTTTTTCAGAAAGCATCCCGCCTCTCTCAACTTCCCGCTTCACTCGTGAACCTTTCCAAATACCAGCATAGTCACGTAGCTTTTCTCTTGCCTCCATAAGCCAGCAGTCACGATACTCGCCTTCGTGTAGTTCCCGTTGAGACAACAGTTTTATCCTTCGAAAGCCACATTACCCACAACAACAAAGAAACTTTTAGATACTTTTGAAGTTTTTCATTCCAAAATGAAACTCCTTAATCCTGAAAAGCAAGTCTTTCTTACCCGCGAAGCAGTCACTATTTGAGAACTTAAAAACCCAATTCAAATGCTACTTTAGAAATGCTTATTACATGGCCATCCTGCTACTAGCCCTCTATGAGGGATACCCTATATAGCGAGCCCAGTGCAGGAAGCACTGGGCTTGCCAACTAAAAAACATTCTTTGCATTCGCTGCCTTTTACCGACGCCGGAGCAAAAAGCGCTGTATCTTACCGCTCGGCGTTTTTGGAAGAGCTTCAATAAATTCAATCTCGCGCGGGTACGAATGAGCTGACAGATTTCGTTTGACAAACTGGCTCAATTCCCGGCTAAGTTCATCTATTGGCTCAAAGCCAGACCGAAGAACAACAAATGCCTTCACAATCTCGCCTCGTTGCTCATCCGGAATACCGACAACCGCTGCTTCCGCTACAGCTTCATGGCCCATCAGTGCGCTTTCAACCTCAAATGGTCCAATCCGGTATCCGGCGCTCGAAATGATATCATCTGAGCGGCCAGAGAAATAGATGAACCCTTCTTCATCCATGCTGCCGGCATCTCCTGTCAGGCAGTAACGGGATCCAGCTGCGAACCGTTCCCGCGTACGTTCACTGTCCTTGTAGTAGCCACGGAACCAATATAATGGAGAATTATCTGTGTCAATCGCGAGTTCCCCTTCAACACCTGACGGCAACTGGCACCGTTTGAGTCGACAATAACTGCCCGAAAGCCTGGCATGGACTGGCCCATAGATCCTGTCTTAACAGGGCAAAGAAGCGCCGGGTAATGGTGGTTATTCACGACCATGCCTTGCTCAGTTTGACCATAGTGGTCGTAAATTGGCACACCAAACTGGCTCTCTGCCCAGGTGCTGACATCTGGGTTTAGCGGTTCGCCTGCACTCGAGAGAACGCGTAAGTGCAGCTCTTTCTGCAGCCCCTCTGGCATCCCTTTTGCCCGCATAGAGCGGTAAACGGTTGGCGCAGCGGCATAATTCGTGACCAAATATTCCTTCATAACGCGATAGGTTTCTTCTACGCTGAACGGCGCATTAAACATAATAAAGGTCTGGCCAAGAAGAAGCGGACCGACCAAGCCATAGTAAAGGCCGTATGCCCAACCCGGATCGGCAATGTTCCAAAATACATCGTCTGGCCGGAGATCGAGGCCGAATCGCATATAGGCTTCAAAGGCTGCAAGGGCACGCACTGGAACCTCCACGCCTTTCGGATGCCCAGTTGTCCCTGACGTATACAGCAAAATAAACAGGTCGTCTCCGGAAACGCTTACATTCTCCGTAACGGGATCCGCTTCTTCCAAAACACTCCAGAACGAGATATCATCGGAGTTTTCATTCTGCGGCTCGACCGTGATAATACGCCCATCCACTAATTTGGTTAAACCCGCGTTTGTTTCCGTTCCATTTAACTTCGGGCGGTTCTTCGAATCGGTTATGATGACACACGCACCGCTATTCTCTACGCGATAAGAAACTGCTTGTGGGCCAAATGCCGTAAAGAGCGGCACATGAACTGCGCCAAGCCGCCAGACAGCAAGAACTGAAATCAGTAGCTCAGGTCCCTTTGGCAACAGGATGGCTACACGCTGCCCCTTACTCACACCAAGGTCACGGAGCGAACCGGCAAACTTCCCGGAAAGTTCATGCAATTCTCCATATGTGTAAGCCCGTTTTTTGCCATCCCCACTTTCATAACAAAGCGCAACCTTGTCACGTTCATGGCGATCACAAAGCAAATACGCTACAGACGGAATTGGATTTTCATATTTATCAAGTAAGTTTTCTACTTGTTCTGAAAGATTTGCCGTCATCAAAAATCCTCCTATATTTTGCCGCGTCTAATTGAATAGATAAACTATTCATATTTATTATGACAAATTACCAGGCTACCCCGCAACGGAACGTCTTACACATTTTGAGGGTCTCTTTTATTTACCAACGTCTTTGATTCATTACCACCACAATCCACCGAATGCAGCGCCAAGTGTAAGTCCGGTCAGTGCGCCAAACCCAAAATACGCCGGCCGCTGGGGAATATATTAATTCCTCCCCCGCCCGTTGCCAACAGTAATTGTATTTGCCCCATCATACGTTGTGCCATAGACACCAGCATTGGCAACAGCCTTACCTCGCGGACAGATACCGAAAAGTCTATAAATAGTTTCGTATGATGCCTTCGAAAGGGAGGAGTCACACATGTACGGTGTATTTGCCGGTTCATGAACATTCTGCTTGTTATTTCGCACAATCAAGTTGTAGAAAATACCGATATATCACAAAAATGGCGCGTGAATTGGGAGCCAATTCACACGCCATTTCCTGTGTCATTCAAAATTTTCTACTCCAAAACGGAACATCTTACCCGTAGAGGGCAGCCCTTGAGCTTAATTCGATTTAAAACATACGTTTTACAGCGCTAATGTGATTGTACCAGTACGATCCTGGAGAAACCTTCAAGTAACCAACCTTCTTCAGTCCACCACCACATTGAATCATTTGACCATTACCGATGTAAATGCCAACGTGTCCGCCTTGGTTGAAGACAAGCAAATCACCTGGGCGCATAGATGAAATTGGAACAGACCATCCTACAGAATGATACTGAGTTTGAGATGCTCCACTCATTTTATAGCCAAGTGCATGGTGGTAAACGTACGCAGTATAGTTCGAGCAGTCAAACCCATACTGCCCTCTATCTTCGTTGTGACCCCAAACGTAACCTGTACCAAGTTTACTTTGTGCCACTTTGAGCACAGCATTGAATTTTGTTTGGTAACTTGCATTAAGCGGCGCAAGTGCATTGACGTTTGAATCAAAGCTTACTCCCGGTGGAAGCTTAGTTGATGTGGAGTATGATGAGGTATTTACGGTTTTGGGCGCTGAAAGAGCAGATTGCACAGTCGTACCAGCATTCGTGCTCGTCCCACTTGAATGTGCTGTCCAATAACTACCTCGAGTAATATATCCATTGTGACCTTGGTTGTCACGTACATGCCAATAATATCGAGTACTTCCAGATTCTAATGTTAAATCGGATCCCGCTCGTTCCAAAACAATACGACCCGCATGAAGGTGTGGTGCTTTAATCAGGTATGCGTTATGTTTAACAACAACAGAGTTGTTGGTTGCAGCGAAGGCTGGAGTAGCAAACGCAAATAAAGTCGATGCAGCAGTTG
>JAKADF010000220.1 GCA_021820805.1 Bacillota bacterium | reverse complement strand
AACCTCCCAAAGCTTTTATAGGGTATCCGGATTTTATGATGGAAAGTTTCTAGACTTAATGGAGGCATCTTATTGAATTAGAACTTTTTTTTGTTTCAATAAGATGCTTCGTAATCCTAGAATTGACAAGCGGACACCATAGGAATGTCCGCTTGACTAGTTATTGGATGATTTTGTATTTTTCTAAAGGGTTTAATGATTTCCATGATGGTCGCCGCCATGGCTTTCTGATTTACCATGACCCCAATCTTCACCCTGATGGGAGGTTATGGATGTGCTGGCTGTTACCTTTGTATTTATTGACTGATTTTGATCCGTATTGTTGTCATGCTCATTTCTTGATTGATCATCCTGCTTTTCTGAACTGGTCGATGGCGTACTACTTGACTCGGCGATTGTCGCCTGAGTATTCGTCAATTGCGTACTAGTCGCTTGCGTGGCTGTCGACTGAGTAGCGGTGTTGGCTGTGTCTGTTTTTGATTCATGAACTGCTTCTTTTTTAAGATGCTTTTGCATGCGTGCAAATGCTTTTTCAATGTTCTTCTCCAAAGACGCCTGCGCCTTAGCGTTACCTACGTGTTGTAATGCATTTGCCAAAGCCGTTACATTCGCCGTTATCGATTCTTTTGTTGCACTAACAGCTGCAGGGGATGCCTGTCCGTCTTGGAATGCTGAAGTATCTGCAACGGCAGCTAACGTCTGATCTGCTGCAGCTTGAGTTAATAATTGATTTGTTACATCCGCAGGCCCACTTTGCAACAAGGCATTCGCTTTAGCAACTTGGGCTTCCCCATATTGTGCAAGAAGCTGTGCCTTCTGCAAATCATTTAATGCAAGCGCAACATTAATTGCCTCGGTTACCTGTGTAACGAAATACAGACAGCTGTCCGGCGATATACTCGTTGGATCCGTCGTGCTTGCCGTTGCCGTATTCGAGCTATACACACTATTCGTGGTCGATGTGTCCGTGCTATTGGTTGTCGGTGTCGTATTCGTTGTTGACGAGCTTGCAGCAAATGCGGGAGCCGCGGTACCAAACATGGTTCCGAGAACAATCGCTGCTGTGACAATGCCTGTTACTTTTTTCATATTTCCATCTCCTCGTATCATCAAATCAAATTGTGCCGCACTATTTCACACCGTATTTAGCTGCAACGTCTTGAAAGTTTTGAATGAACGTTTTCAGTTCTTGACTGACTTGTTGAGATTTAGTTTTGTCTAATGTTCTGTCTGGCCGCACAGATGCTTCTTTGTCTGCAAAGACATGTAATCCCTCATTTAGTAGAGACACATATTCTTTTTGATACGCCTCTGCCCCTTTTGGCGCTTTTGCTGCAGTTAGAATGTTAATTTCTTTCTGTGTGGCTGATTGGTCTTTCTCATATGAAGATTTAAAACTTGTATACGATATTTGTTTAGTTGAAACTGCTTTAATCAGACTTGACTCTGCGGTGAAATCTTTATTAATTGTGTTAATAGATGTGTTTTCTTGTGTAATAAACTGTTGTATAGCCGCAGTGCCTGATTTGTTCGAACTGCCACATCCTGCTAGAGTCGCTATAAACACAGGCACGATTAAAGTAGTACACAGTACATTTTTTCTCAAAAAATTCCATCTCCTTGTATATTTGCAAAACTGTAAAATCATAAACGTGCCTGTAATCATAGAAAACCGCAGCATTTAAACTTCTTCACGTCCTGCAAGAGGCTAACGCAAATGGTCCAGAAAGCACTAGCACTAGACACAAAACGCGCTTTTAACTAAATTCCCTCCTTTTGGCAGGACAATATATTATTCGGCGGTAGATGCCCATTTGTGGGGGTCGCAACAAGAAAATTTTTTAACGGATACGAAATTCAGTTTTCTTACGAATTGTATTGGGTTATAGGGTGAGGTGAATGGAGCGGAAATAATAATTACAGAAGAGAAAGCTAATCTTGTGATTACTCTCTTGTTAGTTCAAGTTCAATAAGTTTATTTGTTCTAACAGACTTTCTAAATGGATTGGGATATATCTGCGAATACAGTAATGATAATCGAAATCAAAATGGCACCCATTGCAGAACGCAAGACACGGTCAGTGAAGAATTTACTGAGGGTCGGTCTCAAAAAGCCCCCAGCCATTCCCCCAATCGCAACCACAAGGGCAATTTTCCAACTCATTGTATGGACAACCGATTTCCCTGCAATTCCGAATAAGGATATCATGGCTCCGGAAAATGTAGTTGTTCCAATTGTCTTCCGAATAGCTACCGTGAAGATAGTTATATACCCTGGTCGGGTATATAACTTGTTTTAGAATAACAGTTAATTTAGTACTTATCCTCGCGTGTGATAACGGGATCCGACCAGGATAACTGACAAGTCCACTATCCGCGTAGTGCAACCGAAACACCTTTAGCTTTTTGCACATCTACTAAACTAGAAACTTGGAGCAACGGCGCTCAGCCTTTACTGCAGAAGTGCAGCCCTTTTTAGGATTTCATTCTCCTCTGCTTACCCATTTATTTTTGTCATCTAGGTTTTTGGTCGTAAGGTTACGAATTCCATTTAAGACACAATCAGAAATTCCATATTTTTTATTCTTCTTTCGTTTGTAGCACCACCAACCTGTATATTAGTTTGGCTTATTAAAGTACACCTGAAACATAGTGAATAAAAGTTTTATAATGGGGGATTTTTCCCCATTTCAATCCATTCTTCTCTAGACGGGCCATAAACTCCTGGCACTTTGAGTCCGGCTTCGGCTATGAGAACTGTTGCCTGCCCACGATGATGGGCAATATGTCTAATGAGTAAGTTCAATATTGCGCCATTGGTTGTCTCCCTTCCAAATGCGTTTTGAGTTTTCCTTAATGTTTCATCAGACCATTGTGCTTTAATCACCTCTACCACGCTATTGCTAACTTCTTGGAAAATATCCGAAATGTTTTTAGCAGAAGGAACATCTTTCGAATCCAGCGTTTCAATGTCAAGTCCGAAATGAGAAAGATATTCAGGGATATTACTGACAAAATGCCAGACAATCCTCCCTAAAGAACGCCCCTTTGGCGAAACTCGTTGCAGAAGGGATTCGTCAGTTAACACGTCTAAAACTTTTTGGGTAAGAAAGGATTCGCGATTCCAGTCCCTAACGAATTCATCAATCGAAAAATACATGTTACACTCCTCCATTTCCATTCATGCAGATTCTTCGAACAGCAGACAGTACATGAATCTTGTGATTACAAGTTTAGCTTATAATAGTGACAAACACTGTCATAAATTTGGTGATTGGAGTAAGGAAATGTCCAAATCAAAACGTCTTATAGAATTAATGATGCATGTAAATCGTAGGCGGAATTTCACAGTCAAAGAACTAGCTGAGGAATTCAATGTATCAACAAGAACCATTTTGCGGGATCTTCAAGAATTAAGCGAACTAGGTGTTCCCTTATACTCGGAAGTTGGTCCTCACGGTGGTTACCGGGTATTAAATGAAAGGATTTTGCCTCCCATTTCCTTCACAGAAGACGAGGCTGCTGCTATATTCTTTGCTATTCACGCTATATCGCATTATGTATACATCCCGTTTGAAGCCGAGCTCTCTTCTACACTGAACAAGTTCTACTATAATATGCCTGAGGACGTTCGATTGCGGATCGATGAAATGAAGAACCGAGTCGACTTTGTAACGCCTAAGAGGCACGCAAAATCCCCATACCTGTCTCTCTTACTCGAAGGAACCATTCATCAAAAGGTAATTCAGATAGAGTATGAATCACGCGATGGAACATCACAGAGGGAGATTCAGCCGGTAGGAATATACGCACACAACGGACTCTGGTACTGTCCTGCTTTCTGCTTTTCACAGCGTGATTTCCGTACCTTTCGATCCGACCGAATCTTATCTGCTGCCATATCCTCGACGATACCTATGGATTTCCAACATGTTCACCTGGAGAATCGAAGATCTTTTATGAAACTTGAAGTTCCGTCCGTTCAATTGTATGCAGAACTCAGCAAAGAGGGAGTACAAAGATGTGAACTGGCGATATGGTCAACACCCATGCTAAACATACGCAATGACGGGACTGGTTGGTTGGTTGGAGATATTCCAGAGAATGATATCCCATTTTTTGCAGAGTTCTTCGTCGGATTAGGCAACCATGCAACTGTGAAAAATCCACCAGAAATAATTGAGCATATTAGAAAGATGGTTTCAGAAATTTTGGCTAAATACATATAAATGAATTCAAATCTTGCTTAGTTCAACGCTAACATTTCGAAGCAAAGCTACTTAGCGCAGCGGTAGATATATTGACTGATACCACTTTAATAGGAAGCCTTCAATTGACTTAACTGTCTCAACATCTATTGTTTCTCCCGAATATATCACTTGTTTGTTTCCTTTTTCGGATTCGGCGAGAATAGAAGCAATTATTGTTATCTCTGCTTTGGCGGAAGAAGTGATATCTAGAATACAAACCTTTGTAAGTACAAGTGTAATAATAAATTTGCTTTTACTCTTCGTTATTTGCGTCTGCGGCTCAATAATGACCATGGATTCTAGAATTGGTTCAATGATGCGCATAGCATGTTCAACAACCTCATTCGTTCCATCATCACTGGACCGAATGATAGAGTTTTGCTTAATTTCTAGAGCCTTTTTAAAGAATTCATTTTCATTCATTAATTTTTCACTCATTTCTCATTCAGGCATATACTAAAGAGGTCTAAAATACTCGTTGGAATCTGTGACTTGGACACTCACAGCAGCGATTCGACGAATTGTAGACCAAAAATGGGGGCGTAATGCCTCCATTTTTTGTTGTCATATTCTATACAATGTGGTTCCTAATCGGACAGGCTCTTTTCCATCATTACATCGCCTTTTTATCAAAACCAACAAATAACGTGGTAGATAAGCCTGTCCACTGCAAATCTCTGACGGAATAGTATGTATCGAGTCGAAAGGACTCAAATCAGTAACCAAGGAGGTGAGAATTATGACTCCAGCACAATGGACTGCTCTGGCTATCGGTAATGGCGTAAATATTCACGTATTCTTTGACGCTGTTGCCTCCGTCAATCCGAGCGGAATTCGTGCAACTGTTGTTGGGCAGCCAACTGCTGCTAACGGCCAGCTCGTAAGACTGCTCAACCGAGATACTGGTTCCGTTATGGCTGTATCACTGACTCAAATTCAAGCAGTAACAATTCCTTAATCGTTGCTGTGAGTGTCCAAACAATTTATGGGAGACGGGGTATGAACAATGCATCATATCCCGTTCTCATCTAAATAAAGTCTGAAAGGATGCTTTCTGCTATGTCGATTCGCACAATACGAACAATTGGAGATCCGATTTTAAGGAAGCGAGCTCAAACAGTTAACGTGATGAGTAGAGAAATTGAGAAACTTCTTGACGACATGATTGAGACGATGTATCACGCAGGAGGAATTGGTTTAGCCGCTACACAGATTGGAGTTCGAAAACGAGTTATCGTAATTAATATTGGTACTGGTTTGTACGAGATGATTAATCCTGAAATCACACAGAAAAGCGGTTTACAAACTTTGAAGGAAGGTTGTCTGTCCTTACCAGGACTTAATGGTGATGTACCTCGTGCAATGTATGTCACCGTTAAAGGAATTGACCGATTTGGAAAAGAGATTATGATAAATGCCACAGGATTATTGGCTGGAGCCTTTCAGCATGAAATTGACCATCTAAATGGTATTTTATTTACAGACTACCTTAAGCAAACTAGTAAATATATGTGGCTTTCACGGCAATAATTTAGTATGATAGCTCTCATTTTTAATACTGTCCGCCTTTTTTTGCCTCACTATTAAGCCAAAATAACGAGAGCATCTCGTTTAACCTAAATCCCTTCCCTTTCAGTTTAATAACAAAACTAAATGCGATCCGCCGCGTAACCCCCATCTTGCAACAGAAGATGTCCAACACTTGAATGGGGTAAATTCCACTGTCCAGTTATTTGCCGTTACACGGGTTGTCTGTTCGGCATTTTCTAACTCATAAATCACTAAAGGAAGTGGAATCAATGGCAAATGCATACGTCACAGACGTCGTTGACGATGTAGTAAGAATAATCAGCGTTCAGACGAATAAGGTCATTGGACAACTGTCCGTACCCTCACCGAATGGTTTAGCGCTCTGTCCAAGCGCAAATAAGCTTTATGTGACAAGTCAGTCAGCGAATCGTGT
>JAKADF010000219.1 GCA_021820805.1 Bacillota bacterium | reverse complement strand
CAAGCTGCTGAATGGATTCGTGACAATATGAAGAAACCGGTTGTTGGCTTTATTGCTGGTGCTACAGCCCCTCCAGGACGCCGTATGGGCCACGCTGGTGCCATTATTTCTGGCGGAAGCGGAACAGCAGCATCTAAGATTAAGAAGATGACCGAATGTGGTATTAAGGTAGCACCAACCCCGTCTGAGATGGGTTCTACCATGTATGCACTTCTTGAAGAACGTGGTCTTCTGGAAAAGTGCAAAACTAAGTAATGACATTTTGGGATTTTTCATATTGGTATGTAAAAAGCTGCTCTTATGGAGCAGCTTTTTTCTCTATTGGAGTGGACGTGTAAGAATAATCCTGCCATGATTTCCTTCAAATAATCGAATTTGTTGGCTCATTGGAGGATACAAATGGACAGGGTATATCTTGCAGGACTTACAATGTGCAAAAGAGTCGAACCATCAACTCTTAGGAAACTCGTTTCTGCTCTTGGCAGTGCGAAAGCAGTATGGGAAAGTGATGTCAGTGTTTGGAGAAGCAAAGTAAGAATGAAGGAAAATACGGTAACTGCACTGGATATGTGGCGGAGACATGTTCAACCTGATCTCTTGGAAAAGCAGTTGCAAGAACACGGTATATTTATGATTGTTCGCGGTGATATACATTATCCCGTACAATTATACAATTTAGCTGAGCCTCCCCTTGCACTGTTTGTCAAAGGGCAATTATCCTTTGAAACATTAACAGATTTGTCGATCTCAGTGGTTGGCACTCGCCGCGCTTCTGGCTATGGACTCGAAGTCTCAAAATGGATAGGCGATGTGTTGGCAGGTAGTCAAATAACCTTGGTTTCTGGAATGGATCTTGGCATTGATGCTGCTGCTCATAAATCTTCACTTGATGCGGACGGCAAAACGATTGCTGTTCTTGGGTGCGGGGTAGATGTGTGTTACCCACAATCGAATTTTAGAATATATATGCGAATTAGGGAAAAAGGGCTAGTTATTAGTGAGTACCCCCCAGGAACTCAAGTTGCAAAGCATCATTTTCCAGAACGTAACCGACTGATTGCAGCCCTTTCGAGGGCCGTTGTGGTTGTGCAAGCAGGTGAAAAAAGCGGAGCACTTTTAACAGTTGATCACGCCCTTGAACTCGGCCGCGATGTTTATGTTGTACCAGGGCCAATTACGTCCAAGCATTTTCGTGGTTCGCACAAGCTTTTGTCACAAGGTGCACAAATTTTACTTGATCCATCTGAATTATTGCGTGATTATGGTATATCACAGCATATACATGCCGAAGAACCCATTCCGGTTCGGTTGCGTTCATTGTACGACGCAGTCAGTGAGACTTCTCACCCTGCAGTTTTAGCCAATCAACTACAAGTTTCTATAGCTCATGTATTTGCAGGGCTTTTAGAATTGGAACTCTTGGGAGTGCTTGTTCGGGCCGAAGATGGAACCTATCATCGTAAGTTCAGATAAACTGATGTTTGCAAACGAAATTCATCTGGTGATAATATGGGTTGAACCCGGATGCTGGTAAACGGCACAAGGAGGAAACACATTGGCAGATTATCTTGTCATCGTGGAATCGCCTGCAAAAGCAAAAACAATTGGAAAATACCTAGGGAAAAAATATACTGTAAAGGCCTCCATGGGACACGTCCGTGACCTGCCGAAGAGCCAACTTGGCGTTGACGTCGAGCATGGTTTTGAACCTCGCTATATTACGATACGAGGTAAGGGTGACGTCATTAAGTCACTCCGTGAGGCTGGAAAAAAAGCTAAACGTGTCTTTCTCGGGGCTGGCCCTGCGCGTGAGGGGGAAGCAATTGCATGGCATCTGCAAAATATTTTGGATATAGATCCGAACGAAGCATGTCGGGTCGTGTTTCATGAGATCACGAAAGATGCTGTTAAAAACGCATTTCACGAGCCGCGGAAATTAAATAAGGATTTAGTGAACGCACAGCAGACGCGAAGAATTCTAGATAGGCTTGTCGGTTATCGATTGAGCCCTTTGTTGTGGAAAAAAGTGAAAAAAGGATTGTCTGCTGGACGTGTACAATCTGTCGCTGTTCGACTAATCGTAGATCGTGAAAATGAAATTCGCGCATTTATCCCTGAAGAATACTGGACTGTAGATGCTGTATCGAAAATTGGGAAATCCAAACTAACTGCGAGATTCTACGGATATAACGATGATAAAACTCCGCTTGGCAATGAGGAATCAGTGAAAGAACTGCTCGCACACGTAGATGGTTATTCGTTTGAAGTTATGCGTGTTAAAAAAGCCGAACGAAAACGAAACCCAAGCCCTCCGTTCACAACGAGCAGTTTGCAGCAAGAAGCTGCACGGAAGCTTGGATTTCGTGCTTATAAAACAATGGCTGTGGCACAGCAGTTATATGAAGGTTTAGATCTTGGCAAAGAGGGTTCTGTCGGACTCATTACATATATGAGGACAGATTCAACTAGAATATCCGATACTGCCAAGGCGGAAGCTAGAAGTTGGATTGGAAATAAGTACGGGGACAACTACATGCCAACCGTACCTCGGGAGTATCAAACGAAAGGCAGTGCTCAAGACGCGCATGAAGGTATACGTCCGACATCGGTCGAACGTGATCCAGAATCGATAAAGTCGTACTTGTCCAAGGATCAATATCGCTTATACAAATTGATTTGGGAGCGTTTTGTAGCAAGCCAAATGAGCCAAGCGATACTTGATACCACAACTGTGGATATTCGAGCACATGAGGCATGGTTCCGTGCATCTGGCTCTGTACTGAAGTTCCCAGGCTTTATGGTTCTGTATACCGAAGGGAATGATGAAGGGAAAGGCGAAGAAGAGTCAAAGCTTCTTCCCCCAGTTGAAAAAGGAGATGTTTTGCCTGAACCTTCATTAACGCCTGAGCAGCATTTTACGCAACCACCGCCGCGGTTTTCAGAGTCTAGTCTCGTTAAGGCAATGGAGGAGCTTGGCATTGGACGTCCGAGCACTTATGCACCGACTATTGATACAATTTTAAAACGCGGATACGTTTTACTGGAACAAAAGCGATTTATTCCTACAGAACTGGGTGAAATCGTAGTCGGTTTGTTGGTCCAAAATTTCAATGAATTGATTGATGTAGACTTTACAGCTCAAATGGAAAATGACTTGGACGGAGTAGAGGGAGGCAAGACAGACTGGGTTGCGCTCCTATCGAAATTCTATGAGTCATTTGAACGCGAACTCTCGGAAGCAGAATCGACAATGGAACACGTCCAAATTGCTGACGAAGAGTCAGACATTGAATGTGAGAAATGCGGGCGGAAAATGGTATATAAAACCGGTCGATATGGTAAATTTTTGGCTTGTCCCGGTTTTCCAGAATGCCGCAATACAAAACCGATTGTAAAAGAGGCAGGGGTTAATTGCCCGAAATGTGGTAAACCGTTGCTTGAACGGAAAGGGAAAAGGCGTAAGACATTTTATGGTTGCGGCGGATACCCTGAATGTGATTATGTTCTTTGGAATCGACCAACGGGTCAGCTTTGCCCCGTTTGCGGTCACCCGATGGTGGAAAAGACAGTAAAAGGTGAATTACTTGTTGTATGCAGCAACGAGGGTGCACACCCTCATCAAGCGGCATTAGAGCCGGAAAAAGCAACAAAGGGTGTTTAAGGCTGCGTGCAGTTGCAAGGTATTGGAGTGGTGAATTATGACGATTACTGTAATTGGTGCTGGTCTTGCTGGTTCGGAAGCTGCTTGGCAGATTGCGAACCAGGGTGTACCTGTTCGGCTTTACGAAATGCGGCCTGTTAAGAAAACACCTGCGCACCATACTCCGCTCTTCGCTGAACTTGTTTGCACGAATTCTTTGCGTGCAAATGCTGTCACAAATGCGGTTGGTTTATTAAAAGAAGAGATGCGCAGGTTGAATTCTTTGATAATACAGTGTGCGGACAAGCACGCTGTTCCTGCTGGAGGAGCGCTTGCGGTTGACCGTGAGCCATTTAGCCAAGCGGTCACAACTGCGCTTGAAGAACACCCGAATATAGAGGTCGTGCGTCAAGAAGTTCCTGAGATTCCAAACGAAGGAATTGTTGTTGTTGCAACGGGGCCGCTTACATCAGCAGAATTATCCGAATCGATTCGTTCTTTTATTGGCAGGGACTATCTTTACTTTTTTGATGCGGCAGCGCCGATTATTACAAAGGAATCGGTCGATATGGATAAAGTCTATTTAGCTTCAAGGTATGACAAAGGTGAGGCTGCTTACCTGAATTGCCCGATGAACGATGAAGAGTTTTATGCATTTTACAATGCATTAATAGATGCACAAACCGCTCCTGTTAAGGATTTTGAACAGGAAAAATACTTTGAAGGCTGCATGCCTGTTGAAGCAATGGCGAAACGCGGTGCGAAAACACTTCTTTTTGGGCCGATGAAGCCAGTCGGATTAATTGACCCTAGAACGGGAAAGAGACCTTATGCGGTTGTACAACTCCGACAGGATAACGGAGCAGCAACTTTGTATAATATGGTTGGTTTCCAAACCCATCTGAAGTGGGGAGAGCAAAGCAGAGTATTTCGCATGATACCTGGACTTGAAAATGCTGAAATTGTGCGCTATGGAGTTATGCACCGGAATACATATATCAATAGCCCAACGTCTCTTGAACCTACGTATCAAAGCAAGAAAAGAGAAAACCTGTTCTTTGCAGGTCAAGTTACGGGCGTAGAAGGGTATGTGGAATCAGCAGCGTCCGGGCTGATTTCAGGTATTAATGCCGGACGGTTTGCTCGTTCCTTAGAGCCTATTGTCTTCCCAGAAGAAACGGCAATTGGAAGCCTTGCACACTATATCACACATACGAACGAGGCTAATTTCCAGCCGATGAATGCCACTTTTGGGCTTATGCCGCCGCTTCCTCTGCGAATCAGAGACAAAAAAGAGCGCGCACAGGGAATGGCGGATCGTGCTTTAACAAAACTTCAAACAATCATGGAGAAAGTTCACGCCGCAAATTAGGAGGCTAAATCATGGATTTGCATGCAACAACGATATTTGCCGTACACAAAAACGGTGAAGCTGCAATGGCTGGAGATGGCCAAGTTACTCTCGGCAACAGCATGATTATGAAGCAAGGTGCAAAAAAAGTCCGCCGATTATACAAAGGTCAAGTGGTTGCAGGTTTTGCCGGTTCAGTTGCTGATGCATTTACTTTATTTGAAAAGTTCGAGGGTAAATTAGAAGAGTTTAATGGGAACTTGTCTCGGGCTGCTGTAGAACTTGCCAAGGAGTGGCGCTCTGATAAGGTCTTACATAAACTTGAAGCTATGCTCATCGTTATGAATAAAGAAAATCTATATATTGTATCGGGCGGCGGTGAAGTGATTGAGCCAGATGATGGAATATGTGCTATTGGATCCGGCGGTGCATATGCTTTGTCAGCAGGGAGGGCTCTAGCCCGTTACACTGATATGGATGCAAAGACGATTGTGCGTCATGCACTTGAAATTGCCTCTGAGATATGCGTGTTTACGAATGACCACATTATTGTGGAAGCATTGTAAGGAAGAATAAACTTTAATTTATTTAAGACCCCGCTAAAGGAGGGGCTTTTATGAAAAAAGCAGATTTAACACCTCGGCAAATTGTTGAGGAACTGGATAAGTACATCGTCGGGCAAAGAAATGCAAAACGAGCAGTTGCGATTGCGCTTCGCAACAGAAGCAGGCGGGCAAAACTAACGCCAGAGCTCCAAGAAGAGATTACACCGAAGAATATTCTTATGATTGGACCAACTGGTGTTGGGAAAACAGAAATTGCAAGGCGCCTTAGCAAATTAGTGGGGGCTCCTTTTGTAAAAGTGGAAGCGACGAAGTTTACAGAGGTAGGGTATGTAGGCAGAGATGTTGAAGCCATGGTGCGCGATTTGATTGAGACTGCCATCAGAATGGTAAAAGCAGAGTATACAGAGCGAGTGCAAAGCCAAGCGACTGAACAAGCACAAGAGCGTATTATTGCCATCTTAGCACCGGATCCGAATGCAAAAAAAGCTGGACGTAATCCTTTTGAAATGCTGTTTAATGCGGGTGCTCCAAGCGGTAATGACACACACTCGGTATCCGAGTCAGTAAGAAATGAACGCAAACGGATTAAGCGTCAATTAGATATGGGAGAACTCGAAGACAGATTGATAGAAATTGACGTTGAAGAGCAAACAAGCGGCGGAATGCT
>JAKADF010000218.1 GCA_021820805.1 Bacillota bacterium | reverse complement strand
AACGTTAAGACGAACAGAAGGAATCCATTGTACTTAGTCCTTGGTAAATGTTCCGAGAAAGGCTTTTACGATGCCTCCTAGAAAACGGGGGAGTTTAATGGTATAAAACTTCAACCCGGGTTCCCTCCTTAATCTTGGCTCATCAAGTAGGATCGCCTTTGCCAGTGCATGCATCCGTACATATATATTCGGCAGCCCAAGAAATGTGCTATCTTATGTCGCTATTTGTGCAGCTGACAAAAGCTTTTGTATTGCATCTCTCCTGTCTTCCTTTGAAAACACAAAGGAACCTGCCACAAATATTTCAGCACCTGCTAGTTTTGCTTTGCCAATTGTCTCGTCCGTTACACCGCCGTCAATTTCAATTGGTATATCTTTTTTGCCATGAGCACTCAGAATTTCACGCGCGTGTTTAATTTTATTCAGCATTAACGAAATAAATTTCTGTCCACCAAAACCGGGATTTACGGTCATTATTAGCAGCAAATCAATTTCATCACACAAATACGGGAGCATATCAAGTCCCGTCCCTGGATTTAAGGCTAGCCCAGCTTTTAACCCGCTCATATGTATCTGTTGCAACGCTCGGTGGATATGCTGTGTTGCCTCCATATGTACAGATATTGATGTTGCTCCAGCATTAACAAAATCTGAAATATATCGTTCAGGCTGATTGATCATCAAATGGACATCAAGAGGGCATTCGAATTTTTTACGTATTGCCTCAACAACGATTGGCCCCATTGTAATATTCGGCACAAAGTCCCCGTCCATCACATCGATGTGAATCCATTCTGCACCAGCCTGAAGAACAGAAGCAACCTCTCTCTCTAGGTTCCCGAAGTCAGCTGCTAAAATAGAAGGTGCAATAATCACACTCAAAATTTATGTTCCTCCCGTTCACGAATCATCTCAAACATGAGACGATAACTTTCATATCTTTCCTTATCAATTGCGCCAACAAGCACTGCATCTTTCACCCCGCATTCTTGTTCATCGATATGCGCGCAGCCACGATATGCACATGCTTCTGCACTCTCAAATTCAGGAAAGAAGAGTTTCAATTCCATAGATGGAATCTGCACATCTAATTGACTAAACCCAGGAGCATCAGCAACCCAAGTATTCTCTGATACGTGGAACAATTCCACGTGGCGGGTTGTATGTTTTCCGAGCCCAGCCTTTTCGCTGATATCCCCCATGCGAAGGCCTAGCTCCGGGTTAATTGCATTCGCAAGGGTCGATTTGCCCGCCCCGCTTGGCCCTGCAAATACTGTTACATGTCCATTCAGTACATTTAGTACCGAATCAACACCAATTCCTTTCTTAACTGCAACCGGCAACACTGTATAACCTGCTGCTGAATAAACATTTGTTACAGTTTCAATTTCCTTTTTGTCTACCAGGTCGCATTTCGTAAGCACAATTCTTGACAAGAGCCCTGCATTTTGTACAGTTACCAGCATCTTGTCAAGCAAGTTCCGATTTAAATTCGGAGTAATGATTGAAAACACAATAAGGACCTGTGATATATTGGCAATCGGAGGCCGTACAAGGACTGTGTCATGGGGTAAAACATCCTGAATAATTCCTTCTGTCCCGGAAATCACATCAAACAACACACGATCTCCAACTAGGATTTTTATCCCTTGCTTTTTAAACACCCCTCTTGCGCGGCAAAGTCTAGTTATTTTATCGCCGCAAACTTCAAAAAAACCGCCTTGCGCGCGCGTCACAATTCCCTTATGCATCGTTTCCCCCCGCCAACTTACTGGTATGGTACTCTCCAATTTTGTGTTGGATGTCCATTTTCTAAAACTTGAATCGTTCCAGACGTGTTTTGTGTAACGTATACATTTATCGTCCATGAAGAATTTTGAGTTATGGTTTGTTCAACAACCTTTTGATTAGAACCACGAACATCTGAAACCAGGATTGTTATTTGTTCCGGGTTATGATGACGGACGTTCACTTGAATCGTGACAGGGCGTGCTTCCGTACCTGCAGGTAAATTCGTGTTACTGTTTTGGCCGCCACTCCCGCTGCTCGTGCCATTATCCGTACCACCCGTACTGTTATCTACTCCGCCTTGCGCTTGTGAGTTATCTGCTACATAAAGATTTATTGGGGTACCGACAGGTACAGATTGACCAACACTGTACGGTGAAATTTTGAATACAGTTTGGTCCGGCGCTGAGAACGGTACCTTATAAACTTGCCCAATTTGCAGATTTGCTGCTTGCAACGCTTGAACAGCATCTGCATAGGACTGGTCAATTACGTTTGGCACCTGCGTAGTAGCTCCGCTGCTCACCTGCAATACGACTTTCGCATCTGTAGATACATTATCCCCTGGGCTCGGCGACGAAGAGACTACCTGACCAGCAGGCACATCCGCACTCTGGACTTGTTTTTCAGTAATATTTTCTCGTTTAAAACCTTGATTTACGAGTGTTTGAATCGCCTGGTCTGCAACAACACCGTTAACATTTGGCATGGATATTTTGGGCGCACCAAGGCTCACATATAGTGTAATATCTCTATTTTTCTTTACTACAGTCGGTCCTTCTGGGTTTTGATCATACACAATACCCTCAGCTCTGTCACTGTTGGGAGCTCGCTCTTCATGAATTTGGTTAGCCTGAAATCCTGACGACTCTAAAGCAGATATCGCTTGCTGCTCGGTTTTACCTACAACACTTGGCAAGTTCACATTCGGCACTTGAATAAAACGCATCAGAATATAATAGGCAGCAAATCCGCCGACGATTACAAGCAGCAAACCGACAAGCCACCAAAGCAATGCTTTCCACCAAGCTTTTTTTCGCTTTTTTTCTTTGTGGGGTTCTTGTCCTGCAACAGAAGCGCCATTTCCAACCGCTGGAATAGCAATTGTTTCATCTTCCACTTCTTGTGGCATAGAAAATTTTGGCACATTTGGATGGACAAGTGCATCTGCTAAATCAGCCTGCATCGCAGCCATATTTTGATAACGCATGTCGGGTGATTTCACCAGACATTTCAACACTATATTTTCGATACTCTGTGGGATTTTACGATTTAACTCCCTAGGTTCCACAAAGCGATCTCGTAAATGCTTCAGTGCTACACTTACGGGTGACTCTCCTGAAAAAGGGAGTTCTTTTGTAAGCATCTCATACATGACTATACCTAAGGAATAAATGTCGCTTCTGACATCCGTAGAACCGCCGCGTGCTTGCTCTGGTGAAATATAGTGAACCGAACCAAGTACGGTTGTTGCTTGAAAATCAGTAATGGTATCTCCAGTCACAGCTCTAGCAATTCCAAAATCCGCCACTTTAACAATGCCGTTTTTCGTAAGCAATATATTATGAGGCTTAATATCACGATGAATAATATGATGTTCATGTGCATGCTCGAGAGCAGCACAAATTTGGTCTGTTATATCGACAACCTCTGAAATTGGCAACGGCGCACGTTCAAGAATAATATCTTTTAAAGTGGGGCCATCAACGTATTCCATTACGATGTAATACTCGTTATTTTCAACACCAACATCATACAGATTCACAATGTTTGGATGTGATAACTTTGCCGCTGACATTGCTTCTTGACGAAAACGGCTCACAAATTGACTGTCCCCAACATACTGAGGCCTTAACATCTTAATGGCCACAGTCCGGTCAAGCAGCGTATCTACAGCACGGTACACGAGAGCCATTCCGCCGCCGCCAATCTCATTTTCAAGGCGGTAACGTCCTCCAAGTTCTCTTTGCGTCAAGCTACTTGCCCCTCCTCTCGGTTGATCACGAGGATGAGCGTAATATTGTCAGGACCGCCTCGTTCCAAAGCTAAACGAACCATGGATTCCGCAATAAGCTCCAATTCACGTTCCGTATTTGCCTCCGAGACCTTTTGCATAAATGATTGCAATTCACCAAAATAAACAAGATTAGATAGACCGTCAGAGCACAAGAGAACCACATCGCCAGATTCCCAAGGAACCATGTACAAATCTGGGTGGCTGTATTCATCCGTACCTAACGACCTTGTCACTATATTCCGTCTAGGATGATGAAGAGCTTCATCCTCTGTTAGTTGACCGCGACGAACTAACTCTGCAACGAGTGAATGATCATTTGTAACCTGTGTCAGTTGCTCATTTCGATATAAATAACCTCTGCTGTCTCCCACATGTGCAAACAACACTTCTGAATGGTCAACGAGCGCACAAACTAATGTAGTGCCCATACCGTAGTACTCTTCTTTGTCTTTTGCACATGAGAAGATCTTTTGGTTTGCATGATAGATCGCTTCGCGAATCAATTCGGCAGGTTCCATATCCACATGCGAAATCCCGCTTTTGACGAACTCGGTAACCGCATCGACTGCAATACTGCTCGCAACTTCCCCGGCAGACGGTCCGCCCATCCCATCAGCGACGACATAAAACTGACGCGGAGATAAATCAGGCAATACAGCATACCCATCCTGATTCATTTGCCTGACAAGTCCAATATGGGATTTTGCTGCATACAACATAGAACGCCACCTCTTTATGGTTCAACTTAAAACGCCATGATTTATTTTGATTAAACCCGACCTTCATGTTTCGCTCTCAGTTGTCCACACGCAGCATCGATGTCATGCCCTTTTTCACGCCGAATTGTCGCGTTAACGCCAAGCGATTGTAATTCCTTAACAAAGGCATCAATCTGGTCTTTTGACGTTCGCGTATATCCGCGCTCAGGCACATAGTTGACCGGAATTAAATTAACATGACAAGGCAAGTCCCGAAGAAGTGCTGCCAACTCATGAGCATCCTCTAAACGGTCATTTTTCCCGCCAACCAGCGCATATTCAAAACTAATTCGTTTACCAGTTTGGTTGTGATAATAATGACACGCTTCCATCAATTTTGCGATAGGATAAGCTTTATTTACAGGCATCATAGATGACCGCAGAGCATCGTTAGCAGCATGAAGGGACACTGCGAGCGTAATAGGTCTGCCTTCATCTGCCAGACGGATAATTCCAGGTACAAGTCCTACAGTTGAAATCGTGATATGGCGTTGACCAATGCCCAGGCCATTTGGATCACGAATGATATCAATAAACCGCATGACTTGATTATAATTATCCATTGGTTCGCCAGAACCCATCAACACAACCGAAGAAACACGGCCTCCCTGCTCATCAAGTGCACGTTGACTGTAAAGCAACTGTTCAACCATTTCACCTGCTTTCATTTGACGTATCATACCGCCAAGTGAAGAAGCACAAAAAGTACATCCCATTTTGCATCCAACTTGAGTTGAGACACATGCGCTATGGCCATATTCATGCTCCATCAAAACTGTTTCCACCGTGACTTTGTCTGGCCAGCCAACAAGAAACTTCACAGTACCGTCTCTGGAAACCTGCTTTAATACCTGATGAGATGTCTGTATAGATGTTGCTTCAAATAATTCTTTACGAAGCGATTTTGACAAGTTTGTCATATCATTAACGGTCATTACGCGTTTTTTATATAACCACTCAAATACTTGTTTTGCCCGATATGGCAACTCCTTTAAAGAAGCAAACCAGTCCGTCATTTCCGGCAGGGTCAAATCATACAAATGCTGTATGGTCACAAATTTTCCTCATTTCTTCCGCAGTCTCGCCATATAAAACCCATCCGTACCAAAAAGTTCAGGTGTCAACGTAAATCCTTTGCCTACAGCATATTGCTTGACGGATTCTGGTAAATCGGAATCAATCGGATCCCACTCTACATTCGTTTTTGAATCACGAACAAAAGTATCTATCAATTGCTCGTTTTCTTCATTTAAAAGTGTACACGTTGAATATACAATGACTCCGCCTCTGCGTACCAGCTTCAAAGCTGTCTCCAGTAATTCGTACTGCAATTCCCTCAAAGAGCGGACATCACGCTCTGTACGTTTATAGCGAATATCAGGTCTATGGCGCAACACACCAAATCCACTGCACGGAGCATCTAACAGAACCGCGTCAAATGATTCGGTTAAATCTTCCATGTCACCGAGCATCCGTCCATCTGCAAGCTTAGTCTCGATAGATTGGAGACGAAGCCTGTCTCGTGCAGAGCGAATCAATTTTAACTTGTGAACATGAATATCACACGCAATAACCTGTCCACAATCTTTTTGCAACTCGGCGATATGTGTTGTTTTTGTACCTGGTGCTGCACACATATCGAGTATTCTCACGTGCTCTGTCGGCCTT
>JAKADF010000217.1 GCA_021820805.1 Bacillota bacterium | reverse complement strand
ATTTCCGAATCTGATTTAGTATCTCATTTACGCACAAATCATCTTGGAGGAGCAGTTCTCGATGTTTTTGAAACAGAACCGCTTCCAAAGGAAAGTGAACTCTGGTCACTTCCAAATGTATATGTTACGCCTCATATATCTGGGCCAAGCCTGGTAGAGGATGTTAGTTCGTTTTTCGTTCAAAACCTCGAAAGATACTTATCAGGCGTTAAGATGGCGGGTATAGTCAATCGTGACACAGGGTATTAGATACCTCTTGCAATATAATGCCCTCACCGTGTCGGGTGGGGGCATTGTTTATGCTAATCGTGATAAAAATAATAGTGGTCATCGTGATCGTGTGGGTTACCAGGCTTTCCCGAGGAGTACTTACCATGATGATCAGAATGATGATGCATATCGTCGTGATAATATTTAGTTGGGATCCGAATGATTTGGCCGGTATGGATCATATTTGGGTCTTTAATTCCGTTCGCTCGCACGATTGCCTGGACAGTCGTACGATACTTCACTGCAATGTTACCGAGTGTATCTCCTGGTTGAACAATGTATTTTACCATCTCATTACCCCCACCCATGATGTTTGGCCGTCTTTCCATGACAACAAAGTATGAAAAGTACGTTAAAACTGAATGTGAGTTTGCCTAATTTTTAGAAATTTAGCAAAATGGACTTAATCACGGAAGAAGAGACACAGAAGGGGAGATATTATGTCAATTCGCTTTGGAGTTCTTGGGACAGCGCGTAAGGGATATCCTTACTTCTGGTCAAATTGGCGATATTCGACTCATTACATCTTCATTTAGTTTTTTTTTGGCGAATCCATCTGACATTCGATTAAATCCAGACTTTGGCGGTGGATCACTTTACGATGTCGGGTGTTACTGTGTTCACGCAATTCGGACAGTATCCGGAAATGGAAAATTGAAGAAGGTTCATGCTGTCGCACGTTTAGCAAAGGATGGATGTGTCGATACTTCATTGACTGCAGCACTCGAGTTTTCAAATGGAGTGCTCGCTCATCTTGATTGCTCTTTTGAGGTTCAGCGGCGCCAATTCCTGCAAATAGCAGGCTCTGAAGGTACGCTTATACTCAGTTGCCCATTTAGACCAGACTTTGGAAACCCGACATTAGAACTGAAAACCGCAGACGAAAATCGGATCGAATCATTTGAACAATTTAACATGTACAAAGCCGAAGTTGAGCATTTTTCAGATTGTGTTCAGAAAAGACGCGTTCCGGATAACTTCCCGGACGAGTCCATACAGATCATGCAAATTTTGGATGAAATCTATCGTGATATAGGCAGGCGTGGGTTTGAATGAAAAAGCCTTTGAGATAAGTGCCAATAAGGTAACGGGTTCGGTTTTGAGGTGCAAAAACACTAAATCACACACGCAACAGCATGTGAAATCGCACATGCTGTTTTTCTTGTATTGACGCGGAAGTTTCCAAAATATCGCATTAATTAGCTGGTAGGTGGGAATGTTATGGAACCTCAAATCAATGTGCCACTGACGGCATCCGAAATGGCGAACCTATGGGCTTCCTATAATAGCGGTACCATGTTGAAATGCGTTTTAAGATATTTTTTAGCAAACAATGGAGATTCAGACATTCGTCCAGTGCTTGATTATGCTTTATCGTTAGCAACAGAACACGTAAAAACGGTCACAGGCATCTTTACAAAGGAAAATTTCCCAATTCCAGTCGGATTTGGCGACAACGATGTTAATCTGACGGCTCCTCGGCTGTTCTCGGATACATTTTACATCGATTACCTAAAGAATATGGGTAAGGTCGGTACTACATCACACGGATTTGCACTTTCAAGCTCTGCACGTTCTGATGTACGCAATTTTTATCAGAAATCTTTAACAGAAGTGTCTCAGTTATTTCAAATGGCGGTCGATGTTGCTCTATCTAAAGGCATATTTGTCAGAGATCCTGCCATTTCTGTACCTCAAAAATCTGAATTCGTTACAAAAAAAACATTTTATGGCGGGTTTTTCGGAGAACAGAGACCTCTTACTGGGATGGAAATTGCTCATATATACTACAACATGAAAACAAATGCGACGGGTCATACATTGTTACTCGGATTTAGCCAAACTGCAAGTGATGAGAATGTACGAAAACACTTGTGGAAGGGAAAGGATATGGCTGTTAGGCATGTTCAATTACTTAGTGGGCTTTTAACAAAAGACGATATTCCAACACCTATGAGCTGGGCTGAATATGTAACTGAATCCACAACTCCGCCATTTTCCGATAAGCTCATGATGTTCCATACAACGCTGCTTGTCGCCGCAAGTACGGGAAATTACGGTTTGGGAATTGCCGCAAGCCCCAGGAAAGACGTTGCCGCTACATATGCGCGTCTAGCGGTTGAGGCAGGAAATTACGCAAAAGATTCATCGGATCTTATGATTGAAAAGGCATGGCTTGAACAACCGCCGCAAGCCGACGACCGAAAAGCATTGTTACGTGTCTGATGGGTGCGTATGGACAGTAAAATCGAAAAAATTTTATGGATATTGCGATCCCAGGTTTAGGGCTCCTCCTTGTCTTTGCAAGTTTAGGTGTGGGAATTGGATTTATCGTCAAACGAATGCTGTCATAAAAATTAAATTGATGACCGTAAGAACTCTTTTAAGAGTTCAAACAACTGGGGTTAAAAACCATATTTGTGATTTGAGGCGTACCTGTTTGGTATGTCTTTTTTGTAGTTGTTTGCAAATTTTTCCCCTGATCTTTCCTCATAAAACCTGTAAACTTGAAAAATAAGTTTACTTTTTTACTATTTGCGTTATTTACGTAATGGGTGAACTATTAACAACAATGATAGGGAAGAAATTACTGACTATTCTTAAATCAATGTGTCCAAAGGTTTGTTGGACTATCGGGCTTATGCGACAGAAGAGCATCGGTTCCTTCATTGCACTAACAGGCTAAGCTTGTTCCCGAGCGAAGGTGGATAGACGAATGGACTTTCATTAAGAATGGCGTGGCAAATTACTTGTAGTCTGCGAACGATATTTAGATGGCGGGTTTGATCTTCCTAAACTTCTGCAACGCCTTAGCACAACAAGTGTTTTATTACCCAAAGAGGTTTGCTGCGAACTTGCAGCTTTTACTTGATGAGTTTGAACACATTCGGTTCACGCAATCAGAGACAAATCACATGTCCTGTGCGGAACCACTTCTAAAGGCTTTCATGGTAAGCAATGGCTTATGTCGTTAATGGGTTAACGCAAATCGACTTCATGCTAATATTATGGGAAACTATTGACAGCTTATTAAGCACCAAGAATGGAGTGACCTAATTTGCGTGTTCGTTTTCGAAACGTAGTGATCATTGCGGGAGTGTTCCTCGCTTTAATCATGCTATATGTTATTTGGAAATATGAACAAATCAATTCATATGGACGTTCAATAAAACCTGTAAGATCCGACGCAATTGTCGTACTTGGAGCAGCCGTTATGAGGAACGATCAACCGAGTCCTGATCTACAGGAACGTCTGAACTCGGCACTCACGCTCTATCGCCAACATTATGCCCCAGTATTTATCCTAACTGGAGGACAAGGTGAAGGTGAGCCTATAGCCGAAGCAGAAGCGAGCCAACGGTATTTGGAGAGTAAAGGAGTACCTTCGGCAGCTATGTACCTAGATAATCAATCCAAAGACACTTGGGAAAATTTGTTTAATGCAAAACAGATTATGCAGAAACAAGGGATGCATACAGCAATCGTTGTGACGGACTTCTATCATCAGGAACGTGCCCAACTCTATGCTCGTGAACTTGGCATGGATACAAGCGGATACGTTGGACGAATTCCACCCAGGACCAACCCAAAGGAAACGTTACGTGAAGTGATTGCAATTACGCTGGAAAGACATTAGTAACATTGCTATTGCACATAAGGGGGGCGTTAATCTAAAACGTTCTTTCGTTAACGGGCAGTAATACGACATAAGGTGTATCCAGTTCCTGGCAATCTTAGTCTTGCTCATTAAGGGTAATGTTCACTTCAAGTTGCACTTCAACATTTCCTTTAATAGCTCTCGTAATCATACAGCTTGCTTCCGCCTTTTCGGCAAGCTTTTTTATCTTATCCTGCACGTCAGCACAACTTTTGGCAGGCAGTACGATGAAGGGACGGTGTATAATTTTTCTAAAAGTATTCACTCCCCTAATTACTTCCACAACCGCTTCTGATTCCAAAGAAAGAGAGTGGACTTCAAGGGAACTGCGCTCCAGCATGGCTGCTAAAGTGATGATATAACAAGTGGCGGCAGCCCCGAGCAGCATTTCGTCGGGATTGGTTCCTATCCCAGGTCCATCCATTTGATGAGGTATGGATACCTTTGTTTTTAGATTTTCGGTATCTATGTTGCCAACGCTGTTTCTTCCGCCAGTCCAGTCGGCCTTCAAATAAAAATGGTGTTCAGCCATTCGTTATTACTCCTTCTTTCTTCATTATAATTAAATATCATTTGAGCATCTAAAAGTTTGAAACAAGACGGATAAAATTGTCGTTACACATCTGCTTTAAAAGCATGGGGCTCTTGAATATTAGAAATGATGGGGAGACAGATAGTATGACTTGTCGAAAAGGACTAGGAAATTTATTGCAGTAACGGCGGCGATACGTGAAGAAGCGTGGTCTGCCTCCTCGCTGCATGAATATCCACTTCAAACGAGGAGCCTGTTACGGTACTATTGGGCAGAATAGTGACGGATCCGATATTCATTATGGTTGTCGGTAACGGTAATTAATAAATCGATCGATTAAGGTTAACGAACTGTCCGAGTTAATAAGGCAGGAACAGCTCCAATCTTGTATCATCTGCCAGAGCATTTTACCTGAGTGGTCGAACCCAAGCTTTATTATCAAAGTTTCAAGATTGTATGTCGTTTGGCAGAAGTCCCCTATACCCTTTCGATACCACACCGAAATAAGATATAAGCAATTTCACGCCCAATCGCGTGATACCAGCACAAATAAGCCCCAGTACAATACCAGTTGGGATTCCCAAAGCACGCGGGACTAAAATGGTGTTCCAGATGACAAATACGTGTTGGGCGCCACACGCTCGCATAACTCCAATAATTGGCATTAACACTGTAGACACTCCGCACACCAAAATAACGAAGATCAATATTGGGACGATCAACAGGCTGACAAATCCCGTTGTTGTAAAAAACGCTGACGATTTTAGAATGGTCCCAAAGCTTCTGCGGTGTTTAATCTGCCGTATATGATAATTCGACAAATAAGCTCTTGCGAGCTCGTGGGGCGTTCCCAAATCAGATAAAACCAAATCAATCGCTTTTCCAGCAGCCTGACTTTCGGTGATGTGACTGTGAATTTCGTTAACTGCATCTTCGCGTTCTTCAAGGGAAAGGGAACGCAAATGGTATCGAAATTCATTTAAATATTTTGCTGCCTGAGTATCCATTAACATTCATCTCCCATATGTCTCAGTTCGTTTATCGCCTTTACAAGGCTATCCCAGTCGTCTGTAATTCTTGAGAGCAGATCTTCACCCGTCGAAGTTAATTGATAGTATTTTCGTGGCGGACCCGCTTCGGATTCGATCCAGGATGATTTGATGAGCAAGTCTTTTTGGAGTCGTCGGAGCAACGGGTAAACCGTCCCTTCTGTGGCTGCCAATTGTCCCCATTTGCTCAACGTTGTAACTAGCTCATAGCCGTAAGTTGGTTTTTGACTCACCAGCGTAAGAACACAGAAATCTATAATTCCTCGCCGCACTTGAGAAGTCCAATCTTCACTTGAATTCATTTCTCATCACCTATCAACATGGTACAACAAGGTACTGTGTTCTGCAAGCTACTTTGTTAACAAGCAGTATCAGTCAATTACGTTTAATTTTGAAGGTGGGGACTCAAGTATAGGAAGCGTTATTGCCGCTTATGGGGGGCTTTAAGAACAAAACGTAATGTAACGATAAAACGACAGCGTAATTCACGCAGTCGTATTCATTCGCGATTATACTTGTAAATATAACAACGAAATACATGTGCAATTTGACATTTTGCACCTCAAACCCGAACCCGTTACCAAAAAGGTAGCTATTCTATATGCTGCTGTGCCCGAGGTGCCCCGTCTGAGAATAAGGCCCATGATGGCAGTAAAGCGACCGGGCCTGAGGTGCCCCGTCAAGAAATAGGACCCATGGTGGCAGTAAAGTTGCCGGGTTCGAGGT
>JAKADF010000216.1 GCA_021820805.1 Bacillota bacterium | reverse complement strand
TCCGGTTTTAATGGGTTGTCAAACGGTCGAATTACGTCTTGTCCTTCCGCAAGTGTCGGGAAGTCAGCAAGATTTTCAGCTAAAGATTTTCCGGTTACAGTCAGGCAATCTCCATGTAACAGTCCCTTTGCCAAGAGCTCTTTCATGACGGCGGGTACACCGCCGACATCACACAGATCCTGCATTACATATCGGCCGCTTGGTTTCAAATCACCCAAATGCGGAACTTTTTCTCGAATCCGTTCAAAATCCGCCAAAGTTAAATCTACATCAACTGTGTGAGCAAGCGCAGTCAAATGTAAAAATGAATTTGTTGAACCCCCGAGCGCCATAACAACAGTTATTGCATTTTCGAAAGCTTTCTTGGTCATGATGTCCTTCGGATAAATCCCTTTTTTCAATAGTTCAACAACCTGTTGTCCTGCACGATAACATTCAATTTTTTTTGCCTCGGCAATAGCTGGTTCTGAGGAGCTTCCTGGCAGAGCCATACCCATTGCTTCAATCGCCGAAGCCATTGTGTTCGCAGTATACATGCCTCCGCACGATCCTGCACCAGGGCATGCATGGCATTCTATAAAATGCAGTTCCTCTCCATTTATGGCACCTTCATTGTATTGGCCGACCGCTTCAAACGCAGATACAATATCAATATTCTCACCATGCAGCCCTTTGCCAGGTTGAATCGTACCGCCATATACAAAGATTGAAGGAACATTCAGTCTGCCTATTGCTATCATACAGCCAGGCATGTTCTTGTCGCAGCCACCGATTGCAACGAGTCCGTCTAATCGTTCGGCACCCATTACTACCTCGATTGAATCAGCAATCACCTCTCTGCTAGGCAGGGAGTATTTCATACCTTCGTGGCCCATGGCAATTCCGTCAGATACAGTTATCGTATTAAAAATCAGCGGTGCACCGCCGCCCGCCCGCGCTCCTTCCTTTGCTGAACGTGCTAATCCGTCTATATGCATATTACATGGTGTTACTTCAGACCAAGTGCTCGCTACACCAATCATTGGTTTCTTGAAGTCATCATCCGTAAAGCCAACTGCACGCAGCATGGCCCGGTTCGGGACCCGATTGAGTCCCTCACTAATCACTTTGCTTCTAATGCGCAAGTCCTTGGGGGTAGTATCTGTCATTCGCCATATATCCTTTCGAATCTGAGACTTGGTTGAGTCGTAGGTAATATGTTCAGTATTTTGACTTCCATGCTGTTTTCCAAATGCTAAATAGGCCTCAATTTACAAAGTGCGAAATTTTTATGGAATGATATAAGCTGGTAATGACGATTCAAATGCACCGATATTTGATTCTTCTTTTAAAGTTTCCTTTATCTGATCGCGCTCAAGAAATCCTTTCAACAAAGCCTCTCTGTGATATTCTTCGATTTTGAATGGTCGACCCCAGTTCCCATCCACTTTTTGTACCGTACATTTTTCCAGGTCTACTTCAATATTTAGATTTTCTTTCTCTGTCCACGAAAATAGTTGGTCAATGTCTTCGGGTTCTAAACAGACAGGAAGTAACCCGACATTGAAGCAATTGATATAGAAGATGTCTGCGAAGGAAGGCGACAAGATTACTTTGAAGCCATAGTCCTGGAGTGCCCAACAGGCATGCTCCCAAGATGAACCACAGCCAAAATTCTCTCGTGTAAGCAGGATTGTAGCTTTGGCGTATTTCGGATCGTTCAAAAAGAAATCCGTCTTTTTATCATTGCTGTAGGTAAATCGCCAATTGTAAAAAAGGCCGGGTGCATACCCTTCTCGGCCTGTATTCTTAAGGTATTCTTTCGAAATAATTTGATCCATGTCCACATTTGGACGATCCAGAGGCGCGACCAGCCCCCGATGATTCGTAAAAGGTTTCATTATGCCAAACCTCCGTATGCTGGAATAGTGTTTTTATAAGTTACCAAGTGCGAACATCGACAAAGTGTCCTGCAATCGCTGCTGCAGCGGCCATCGCTGGGCTGCACAGATGCGTCCTGCCGCCTCTTCCTTGTCGTCCCTCGAAATTCCGGTTGGAGGTGGATGCGCAACGTTCTCCGGGTTCAAGCCTGTCCGCATTCATTGCGATACACATACTGCATCCAGAATCTCTCCACTCAAATCCAGCATCTAGAAAAACCTGGTGTAATCCTTCTTTCTCAGCTTGCTCCTTAACCAATTGAGAACCTGGAACAACCATTGCCTGCACCGTTTGTGCAACTTTACGACCTCGGACAATTCCAGCTGCAACGCGCAAATCTTCGATTCGGCTGTTTGTACAAGAACCTATAAATACACGATCGAGTGGAACATCTGCGATATGAGTTCCAGGTTTTAAGTCCATATATTTAAGGGCTCTTTCAATCGAATCACGTTCTACCTTAGAGTTAAAATCTTTTGGATCAGGCACAATTCCTGAGATACCTATTCCCATCCCAGGGTTTGTTCCCCAAGTAACCTGCGGCTCAAGCTTTTCTACATCCAAAGTGACAACTTGGTCATATTTTGCATCGGGATCCGTATAAAGTTCCTTCCACTCTTTCATAGCTGTATCCCATGCGGCCCCAGATGGTGTATATTTTCGTCCTTTAAGGTAATCAAATGTCGTTTGATCTGGCGCTATTAGCCCAGCTCTAGAGCCCATTTCGATTGACAAATTGCAGATTGTCATCCGTTCTTCCATCGTTAAACGACGGACTGACTCTCCGGTATACTCAAGAACAGTACCTGCACCGTAATGCACACCATATTTCGCTAATAGCCCCAGAATCATATCTTTCGCGCTGATACCGCTCGGTCGAGTTCCTTCGAATACAACCTTGGTTGTTCCAGGTTTTGCTTGAGACAAGCATTGTGTTGCTAAAACGTGTTCTACCTCACTGGTTCCGATACCAAACCCTAATGCGCCAAATGCACCGTGAGTTGAAGTGTGGCTATCGCCGCACACGATGGTTTTTCCCGGTAATGTAAGCCCCAGTTCCGGCGCAAATACATGTACAATTCCTTGTTCAGGATGAAACAGGTCACGCAGATTGATACCGGCTTCATTACAATTTTCCTTAAGTCTATCCATTTGAATTGCAGCAAGTTTATCGGTGATTTCCTTATCTCGGTCTTTTGTAGGAACGTTGTGATCCATCACAGCGTATGTCAAATCTGGTCGGCGGACTTTCCGCTTGGCCATGCGTAATCCATCGAACGCTTGAGGCGAGGTAACCTCGTGGATGAGATGTAAGTCAATGTAGATAATGTCGGGCTGCCCTGGTTCAGAATAAACAATATGTTTATCCCAAATTTTTTCAAATAATGTTTTCGCCATTAAGTGAAAACTCCTATCTTGAAAGTATGGTTGATACTAAATTTATTCCAAAGTTATCAGTAGCTCCGTGATTATATTTTCGTACTTGTCAGTTTCTATACATTTGATTTTTTATTGGATCAAAGAAGGGAAATAAACTAGTTTACGCAAATGAATAACTAAGACCAAAAAGAAGGGTAAATGGCCATGCTTGAAGAAGCATACGAGATTTTAAAAAAATTGCGTTTAGATAATGGTTTATATGTTGCGAGTCCATCCGATTTCTATCACTATGTGTGGATTCGAGATTCGGTGTACATGGCTTATCCCTACTTGAATAAGGACAACGATTTGTATGCAAAGACCTATCATCGACTTTTGGATATATTTAGAGAATACGAGTGGAAACTAGATATCTTACAAACGCAAAAACCACATGAAATTTGGGAATACATTCACGCCCGTTACTCGCTAGATGGAAAAGAAATTGCCAATCAATCTTGGGGTCATGCTCAGCATGATATGATTGGTGCGTTTTTGTTCGGTGTTGCAGAAGGTGAAAAACACGCCAAAAAAATCATTCGAGATGGTAAAGACCGACTCATTCTCGAAAAAATCATAGGCTATTTACATACGATTGAATTCTGGCAAGACCCGGATAACGGCATGTGGGAGGAATATCGAGAAATACACGCATCTTCTGTCGGTGCTGTCGTTGCTGGGCTCAATGCTATCAAAGATTATATCCATTTCGAGCACATGTCGGAGCGCCTTGTGGATGATATGGTTGAAAAGGGTGCACGCGTGGTGACTCATTTATTCCCAAGAGAAAGTGAATCGAAAGAAGCTGATTTAGCACAATTAAGTTTGATTTATCCATACAAGTTGTTCACTGGTATATTTGCTATGGAGTTTTTGAATCATATCGAGCGGTTGCTCCTTCGCGATCGCGGTGTTATCCGTTATCAAGGTGACAGTTATTACAGCACACTCGAAAGAGAAAAAGGTAGAGACCTGCCGAAAGAAACGTATTTTGGAACGGAAGGAGAATGGCCGCTTGGACTTCCTTGGCTGGCGCTCTGTCATCACAAAACGGGAAATCATAAAAAAGCCAAGTACTATCTAGAGTTAACAGAAAAAGTAATGGAAAAAGACAAACCGGGAAGCCTTCCTGAAATTTACCTCTCTGGAACAAGTATTCCAAACCCAAATACACCACTCGGATGGGCATGTGCCATGTACATTTTGGCAAAAGAGTCGATTATGGAATAGCTTATTTCGCAAGGTTAAGAAATTTGCATCATGATTTACAGTCAAGTAGGGTTCTTCCGCATGCACTTGCCCCCACATAATGAATGGGCTGTTGAAAGAGCCGTTTAAACCTTCCGTTTCAGTTATGGGTTTGATTAAAAACTTAAATTGGACTCGGGATTTTCCGGCATGTAGTATGAGGGTGGGTATTGATTCCACGATAATCCGAATGCAATTTTGCTTGAAGAAAGAAGAGTAAGGGGGTACTCAGCTGATGGATTTTACGCTGGACCATAAATATGAACAAATCCGCGAAATGATTCGCGATTTTGCAAATAAAGAAATTGCACCAGGCGCAAAGGAGCGCGACGATACTGAGCGCTTTGACAGACGGATATTTGAGAAGATGTCAAAGCTCGGTATTACGGGTGTTCCGTACGCTGAAGAATACGGCGGTGCCGAGCTAGACCATTTGGCTAATGTCATCGCTATTGAAGAAATTGCTAAGGTAGATCCGTCTCTCGGAGCCGATTTATCAATTCATAGCGCACTCGCATCATGGGTCATCTCAGAATTCGCAACAGAAGAACAAAAGAAAAAATATTTGGTACCACTTGCCCAAGGCGACTCACTTGGTGCATTTAGCCTTACTGAGCCTTATGCCGGTTCTGACACCGCGAACATGAAGACAACCGCCATTCGTGATGGCAATGAATATGTGCTCAACGGCAATAAAGTCTTTACCTCAAACGGGGGCATTGCGGACGTATATGTTGTGTTTGCATTGACAGACCCTTCTGCTAGAGGTGAAGGCATCAGCGCATTCCTAGTGGACAAGAACCTGCCTGGGTTTAAAACAGGCATCCCTGAAAAAAAGATGGGCATTCGCGCGCATACAGTTGCGGAACTTATCTTTGAAGATTGCAGAATTCCAGCTGAAAACCTGCTAGGCGAAGAAGGCAAAGGATTTGCCATTGCTATGAGAGCACTGGAAAGCGGCCGTCTTGGCATGAGCGCACAGGCTTTAGGCATTGCAGAAGCAGCATTCGAACATGCAAAAAACTATGCGCAGACAAGAATTCAGTTTGGAAAGCCAATTTCTGAACTGCAATCCATACAATTCAAGCTTGCGGACATGGCGGTCAAAATTGAAGCAGCAAAACTGCTTGTCTACCAGGCCGCTTGGTTACAGTCTCAAGGTAAGCCATTCGGGCTTAAATCCTCAATGGCGAAAGCGTTTGTCCCTACAATCGCTATGGAAATTGCTGTAGAAGCTGTCCAGATTTTTGGCGGTTACGGTTTTATCCGTGACTTCCCGGTAGAGCGTCTGATGAGAGATGCAAAAATCACGGCCATTTATACAGGAACAGTAGAAATGCAAAAAAATAACATTGCGAGAAATATCCTGAATAGCTAAAAGGCAAAAGTGTTCAGAAAGAAAAAGGACTTTCACCTATGCATCAAAAGAGTATGAATATGGTGTGAGCCAAATACGAGAATATCCGTATAAAAGGGGCCCCAAAAGTAACTTGCGTTACTTTTGGGGCCCCTTAGCGCCTTATGTTGAGAGACGCTTTTTTCAGGATTATCCTCCTGACGGGATGATGCAGTATGTCAGGGATGCTCTGAAAGCAACCCGGGGAGTTAGGGATTAGGTGGAGCGTGTTCACTTTGGCTTTGGCGGAATCATATT
>JAKADF010000215.1 GCA_021820805.1 Bacillota bacterium | reverse complement strand
CCTCTCCTGCTGATTAAAGAAACTCTAGAGAACGATTATGTACTTTAATGAGTGCTTGACTTGTGCCTACCTCGGCAGCAAACCTTACTGTTGTTTCGAACCCATTTTTTATGAGCCATGTTCCCACACTAGACTCTGCAATCGTGCTCCAGATATCTGCGTTGCTTACTGTATATAAGGCAAGTTTCGCAGCATCATTAAATCGCACTTCTGGTATATCTAATCGTGAAATAATGAGACCTGCACACAAGAAATCCTCAATACAAAAATGGCCAGATGTGCCGGAACAAAGTAAGTACAATTCTTCCGGATTTGATTTCTGCAGGTACCTGGCAACAGCACTCGAATTACGCAAATTTGCAAGCAGCAATTCTTTGGCCGTTTTTGCCTTTCGTATCGCTCTTGTTCCATTCGTGGAGAGAAAAACAACATTTTTATCCTTTACTTTTTCTCGTGAAAATTCTTCAGGTAACGGTCCACAAGTGAATCCTTCAATTGGTATTCCCTCTAACTCTCCGCCTGTTATTACCTGCTCATTTTTTAGATGTTCCACAATCGAATTTGCATCTAAAATTGAATCTGCTGGATAAACACGTTTTGCTTCATTTTCCATCATTGTAACAAGAGTAGTTGTCGCCAAAAGTACATCTATCACGACAGCTGTTGCATTTCTTAATTCCTCGGGATCTAACTCTTCTTTTGTTGTGCGAACATAAATTTTCAAAAGCTCTCGTACCTTCCTATCTCCTCAAGTCTCTATCGCTGCAATACATTCACCTATGTCTAAAAACAGGTTTTCTTTTCTCGAGAAATGCTTGAACCCCTTCTCGAATATCTTCTGTTTGAAACACCTCTACGAATAGGTCGGCTTCTCTTTCGACACCAGCATCAAGGGTTAGCGCGATTCCTTCATCTACCGCTCTCGTGATTCTGGAAAGAGACTGCAGAAAATAACGAGCAATTTTTGATGCAAGTTCCATCGCGGCATCGAGCCCGGAATCTGTAGGTACAACATGGTTAACAAGGCCAATTTGGAGTGCAGAATTTGCGCTAATCGGGTCTCCAGTAAACATTAATTCCTTCGCTCTTGCCTCCCCAATAAGCCTCGGTAACCGTTGTGTTCCTCCACCGCCCGGGAATAATCCAAGTTTCACTTCAGGTAAACCAAGTTGTGCATGTTCTTCTGCAATCCGGATATCACAAGCAAGTGCCAACTCGCAGCCACCGCCAAATGTTGTTCCATTTAGAACAGCAATCGTAGGTTTGTTTATTTGATCAATTCGATTCATAACGCTGTGAATTTTCATTACTTCAGATTTTAAATCTGTACTTTCCATCATATCTGGAAATTCGCGAATATCAGCCCCAGCAATAAACGCGCGATTACCTGCTCCTGTCACGATAATGGCTACGACGTCATCATCTGATTCCAGTTCTACAAACGCATTCTCCAAACCAGTAAAAATATAACTACTAAGCACATTGAGAGGCGGATTATCGATAGTAACGACTGCAATATGATTTCCTTTTGTAACAAGTACTTGTCCACTCATGAATATAATCTTCATTCCCTTCATCTATTTCAGCAGCTTTAATTTTTAGGTCAAGATGTACTCTCTTCTTCACGAAGCATCCTTTTTAAAACTTTACCAATGTTACTTTTCGGAAGTTCTTTTCGAAACTCAATTAACTTTGGCACCTTATAAGGCGCGAGATTCGCCTTACAATATTGACGAACGTCTTCTATAGTCGCTTGTTCTCCTTCTTTTAGAACAATGATTGCTTTTACGGATTCTCCTCGATATGAATCCGAGATACCGATGACTGCAGCCTCTTTGACAGCAGGGTATTCATAAATAACTTCCTCAATTTCCCTCGGATAGACATTGTAACCGCTTGCTATAATTAAATCTTTCTTCCGATCGACAATATAGACATATCCATCTTCATCCTCCTTTGCAATATCTCCTGTGAACAACCATCCGTCTCGTAAGGCTTTCTCAGTCTCTTTCGGCAGGTTCCAATATCCTTTCATCACCTGAGGGCCCTTTACAATCAATTCACCAGGTTCACCAATCGGCATCTCTGTTGTCCCAGTTTCCGGGTCAACAATTTTGTATTCTGTCGAAGGCAACCCAATCCCAATACTTCCAGGTTTACGTGCAGCAAACGGAGGATTGCAATGGGTTGTCGGCGATGCCTCGGATAATCCAAAGCCTTCTAATATCATCGCGCCGGTTTTACTTTCAAAATCTTTCAAAAGTTGAGCCGGCATTGGTGCACTGCCGCTGTTGCATACACGAATACTTTTCACATCGTGAGATTTGATATCCGGCAGATTTGTTAAAGCAACATACATTGTTGGCACGCCAGGAAACGTTGTGGGTTTTTCTCGTTCAATCGTTTGCAGGACTTCATCAGGGCTAAATTTAGGCAGCAAAATCATATTTGACCCTAAATACACAGACAGGTTCATGCAAGAAGTCATTCCGAAAACGTGGAAAAGAGGAATAACTGTTAAAACGCGTTCCTTACCAAATTCAAGTTCCTCTTTAAAAAATTCATAAGATTGAATGACATTCGCGATCAAATTTCTGTGTGTCAACATGGCCCCTTTCGATTTACCAGTTGTCCCGCCCGTATATTGTAAAACGGCCACATCTTCTGCGGGGTTGATTTGAACAGGTTTATATGGATTTTTCTCGCCTTGTATAAAGGTATCAAAAGAATAATCGCCGCTGCAAGACACACTTCTCGATGTGAACGAGACCACAATGATAGATTCCAAATTCGATTTTGATTGTACAGACTTTACTTTAGCATGAAGACTATCCAGCGTTACAATCCATTTTGCCCCCGCGTCTGCTACAATCTCCTCCAACTCTCGTTCGACCAGCATTGGATTCAGTTGAGTAACGATACCGCCAGCAGCTAAAATCCCATAATACGATATGACGTACTGTGGACAGTTCGGCAACAAAATAGCAACCCGGTCACCTTTTTGAACTCCTTGCCCTTGTAAATTGCTTGCAAATGCATAGACGGACTTTTGAAACGCTTCATATGTGATTGTTTTTCCATAGAAAGACATTGATATCTTATTTGGATATTTTAACACTGTTTCGTCCAGTAAACTTGGTAATGACCAATCCGGGATGTCTACACTTTTGGCAATGTTCTCTGGATACCAATCAAACCCAAAAGTCTTCACGGGCATCTGTCTCATCCCCCTGCGTTAATCAACGCATATGGTAGATAATGATTACTCTGTCCGGAGGCGCTTTCAAACATCAGACATACTGACTGGTTGATAGATTTACAATTTAAGTATAGAAGCTATTTACTGAAAATTGCAAGACGCTAGTTTCCTTTCATTTTTTCTAGAACACTCCGTAAATGGCTTAATTCCTCCTGTAGTCGACGTTCCTCTTTCCTTAACCATACAATATATGCAAAGCTACCAATCCATACGACTGAGACAGCAGCAAATAGGTAACCCATCATTTTCACTCCATTCTAAACTTCTATCGAATCAATTTGTCTCTGCAAACTCTTCAAATCGGATTTCATCCGAACTTGTTGAAATCGGGTTAATAATAGAACCATGTACAGAACCGAAAAAGCAAAAAAGCTGAAAGAAAGCGTAAAAAACATTGAACCAGGCATAAAAATACCTGTTTCATCAATAACCTGAGGATGGATTGAGTTCCACCACTCAACAGCAAAATGAATCACAGGAATGTCAGCAAATGCTATGATTGAAAAAATACCAGCCACAAGGGCGCGGCGACGTTGATTTACAAAAAAACCTCTCAGCAAAAGATAGAATACATACAAGAACCAAAGTAACAATGTTGTTGTAAGCCTTGGATCCCATGTCCACCAAGTATTCCACATCGGCTTTGCCCAGATTGAACCTGTGATTAACGTAATTGTTGTATATAAAACACCGATTTCTGCAGAGCACCCTGCTATCTGGTCATACAATACATTTCGCAAAATCAAATACAATACGCTTGCAACAAGAGTAACTGTAAACGCGACATATGAGGCCCAGACGCTGCCCACATGAAAGTACATAATGCGAATCAAATCCCCCATTGTTTTTTCTTTTGGAGACCAAATGAGGGAAAGATATAAATCAATAAGCACAACCGGCCCAAGAAGCCACGTTAGCCAGGTCTCTATACGTTTCACTGTTTATCATCCTTTGAATTTTGGCTCACAGAGCGACCTCCTAGAAAGCCAATTATAAGAATAACCCCAGCTAAAAGCAGGTTTAGTACTGCCTGCCAGGTATTCGCGCTGCCAGTACTGTCTTGGCCTATGAGCGGCAATCCGCTAAGTTTTGTTGAATTTCCGCTTTGCCGATTAATCGTTGGGGGAACTCCGATATTCACTACAAAGTTTTCGTTTTTCTCTATGCCAAGACGGGTGAAAACTCGAAACTTTGTCGTTCCAATTGTCACCGTTTTTGTTGCAGCCATTAGATTCTGCGCCGAAATTTCCATATTGTGTTCAGGTACGTATAAATTAAGCGTACCAACCGAATATAGATTTGGGAAATCAATGTTAATACTCCCCTGTCCGCTATAAGGGACTTCAAAAGTTAAGGACACTTGATTTGTTCCATTTGCCGGGAGGAAATTTTTTAACACAACTGTATGATTTCTCGCGAAGAACCTTGCACCGTTTGCTTTCACTGTAAGTGAACTGGAGTTATCAGGAATCTCTAACTGCACATTTTGCGCCGAAGACGTATAATTTTGTAAATTGACTACTTCAACTACCTCTAACCGAGTCTTACTGATTGGAACAAACACAACTTGCTCTTCGGGAATATCAATACCCGAAACGGCATAGACTGGCACCTGGTAGTGAATACCCATGGCAAAGACAGCAGTTGTCACAGCTATAGTGATTTTGCGGTGTATCAAATCTCTTCCCCCAATACTGCTTCATGTCTCTTGAGACGCAAATCCTTGCGGGCTGATTCTGGCCATAGGCTGAGCAAAGTTCCAAAAATTAATAAGTAACCGCCAAACCATATCCATTCCACGAGGGGGTTTACATGGAAATCAAGAATAGCGTGTTTATTATCTTTACCGATTCCCATTAACACGACATAGAAATCTTCAAGGGGTCTTGAATACAAAGTAACATCCTCCATCGGAGCTTGTCCGTCTTCATAAAAGGAGGCTGCAGGACGCATGACGCCAAGCACTTTTTTGTTTCTTTCCACGATAAGGTTTGCATATAGTTTGTGGACGGCCGTGCTCTTTGTTTCGCTTGTCATACCAATTCCGTCAAATTCTACTTTGTAATTTCCAATCTTTACTTGGTCCCCAATAGTCATATCTACCTGCTTATCAACGTGATAAGCGCTTGAACCAATAATACCGATAGCAATTACTGCAAACGCAATATGCACAATTTGTGCTCCGTACCATCTTCGCCGTAGAGAAAAAAAACGCAGCTTCGGTTTACAGATACGTAAAATTGAGAAGACAGCAAATAGAGCAGCAAACAAACCAAATACAGAAATTATCGACGTTCCTCCGTAATAATTTCGTAATAAAAATACGGATAGACCTGTTGTTGCAAGACTAAGAATAATTGGAAGGCTGGCCTTTAAGATGATTTTTTTCAAACTATCTTTACGCCAAGAAACGATTTGACCAATACCCATAAGCACCAATATGCATATTCCCAGAGGTACCACAATTGTGTTGTAATATGATTTATCAACCATCATTTGTTGCCCTAATAAATACTTAGACGTAATTGGATACACAGTTCCCCATAGAACAACACCTGCAATAACTAAAAACAATAAATTTTGAAGCACAAAACTTGTTTCCTTGGAAATAATCTGCTCAAATCGGCGTTCTTTAACAGTTGCTGGAAAGTGCCATACAATTACCCACACGGAGAAAATTAAAACTGTTCCAATGAAAATCAAATAGTCACGCCCCATTGGACCATTCGTAAAAGAATGAATACTCCATATTGCGCCGCTGCGGACCAAATAGGTACCAAAAAGTGTGAACAAAAAGGTTAGAGTAATTAAAACGACATTCCAAGCACGAAGCATATCCTTCTTCTCTTGAACAAGAGCAGAATGCAAGAACGCAGTAGCGGTAAACCAAGGCAGAATAGATGCATTTTCAACCGGATCCCATGCCCAATATCCACCCCATCCAAGTTCCTCATACGACCAATGTGCTCCATAGACAATTCCTATACCGAGAAATACCCAAGAGA
>JAKADF010000214.1 GCA_021820805.1 Bacillota bacterium | reverse complement strand
GTTGGCGGAGTATAACATAATCCTCAGGATTCAGGCGGAAAAGCCAGTCAGAGAAAAGGTTTTTTGCGAATCTTGAGGATTATAAATTCCTGTGGGTAATGCTAAATTATTATCTATATCTAAATTCCCATCCTCAAGAAATGTTATAAGCTTCGTCCAGCGATTTAAGCAATAATTTATAGCTCCCCCGAGCATACTCTTCGGGAGTACCCTGTCTTTCTCGACATCAAGCCATGCCGAAAAAGCATTCAGAACAGGCTGACTTTGTTTTAGCCGCTGTTTGTAACGCTCTTCTGGTGTTGCATCTTTTAATCCGCGTTCAATTTTGAATAATTGGTTGCAGAAATTTAAGCCTTCCCTTGCTTTCGTTGGGGCACCCCGATCATTTTTGGGGAGTGACTTAATAGATTCGTCGAAACCACGCCGTGCATGGCTCTTATTCGAGAAGTAAGATAAGAGCCATTATCCCAGATGTATGGTTATCCGAGAAGATTCGGTGCAGGCTGCATGACTGCTGTATTTTTGTCATTTTTCTCAGATAATTTCTACTCCTATTACAATAGAAATGCATCTCGATAATTTCTGTTGTGAAAGGAGACAGTTATGAGTACAAGACAATATGGATGCCAGTCGTTTGATTTAATGAAGAAGGGTCTACTGAAACTGCTTCAGGACAAGGGCTACGGAAATGATACCATCAATAATTATCGCTGGAAGCTAAATCAGCTTGAGAGATATATGGATGCTCGTCGCTTTTGAAGGGCTACATTGATCATAGGAAGATAGCATTACTTCCGGAAAGGCATATATTCTCCAGTCAAACACACGAAAAGATGACCGTCTCCTGCATTGAAGAAATCTTCAAAAAATATGTCTGGATAGCAAAACAGAAGAATCTCGAGTTATTTATTGATGACAGTTATACGCCCCATTCAATGAGGCATTCGACCACAAGTCATATGCTAGAAGCAGGTGTCCCGCTTGTTGTGATTAAGAACTTTCTGGGACACTCCTCATTACAGTCGACTCAGATTTATGCTGAGATATCTCAGAATACAGTGGATAAGCATCTGAAGGAATGGAATGACCGATGGTTCTCAATACCATCTAATAATGATCATAGCACTGCCTGTCCCAACGAGTGCCTAATTTTCTACGCTATTTGTTTTGTTATGATTATCTGAGAAGGTTTTAAGGCTTTCCCTATATCTTCAGCCTTGAGCATACTTTCTCGGATAACCATACATCTGGGATAATGGCTCCAGCAAGATACCACGGTTACATTCGGAATCTTGTTGTATCCAGCATAGCCATCCACATGGAGGTACCCAGCAAAGCCCTTTAGAAATTCTATTGGATGATCCTTACTCCTTGTCTCCTCGTAGTCATATAGGACAACTGGAGAACCGTCCCGTCCACTCCGGTAAAGCCACATGTAAGATTTAGTCTCTGCTGCTCGTCCAGGCTCATGCAAAATCTGAACGGTAGTTTCATCCGCATGTAAATATTTGTGTGTGAGAAGCTCTTTGTGCATTTCTTCGTAAATTGTAAGTAGCCATGAGTTTACTGCAGTAAGCACCCAATTAGCCATTGTCTGTCGAGATAATGGCAACCCTTGGCGTTCGAACTGTTTTTCCAATCTATAAAGCGGCATTCCATCGACGTATTTTTTATCTATGATGTAAGCAACCGCCGACGCAGATGCAAGACTTCCTGGAAACGCCGGGCGAGGCATTGGTGTCTTTACGATTGGTGTTTTAATTTCTTTCTTCTCGCAAGTGCGGCAACCGTATATAACTTGCACATGTTCAACGACACTCTTTTTTGCTGGAACAATCTTTATCTCCCTGCGAGTCTCTGTGCTCATTTCGTGCATCGCTTCACCGCAGCACGGACACGCCTGTTTGTTCTCCGGAAGGCGATATTCAATGCGCTCTACCGGTAAATTCTTTAGCATCTCTTCCCGCTGACCAGGTTGCTTTTTATGGCGTTCATAAGTAACCGTTTCAACTTCGGTAGTCTCATCGGCAGAATTTTCTGCTTCGGCCTCGACTTCATTGAAGAGACGCAACTGGTCAGAGTCTGACCGTTCACTGGAAGCACCAAAACGGTGGTGCAAAGCAAGGTGCAACTGTTCTTCATACCATGCCAGTTGCCGCGTCAGGTGCTCTACCTTTTGCTCCAATTGCGCATTTTTCTGCTGAAGTGATTCAGTTGATTCGGTGGTCTGTGTCGGTGAATTTGTCATAAGAATATAGTTCTACAAAAACCCCGATAATCCTTGCTATAACAAGGGTTTTTAGATATTTTTAACTAAATTCGCACTCAAAGCATTTCGTTAAATTACCCTTTGTACGCCAACCTTCGAGTGGGCTTTTGGCTGGGTTATCGGCAAGCCATCCAATAGCCACCGAAGTTCACGGCGAGTGATTGCAATTGGCCCTGATTCAGGCGAATTCGGCCACTGAAATCGACCTTGTTCAAGTCTGCGATAGTGAATCCAGAATCCCGCATTATCCCACTCAAGTATTTTGACTCTATCACGTCTACGATTACAAAAAACAAATAAGCAAGGAGAGAATGGGTCGAGTTTAAATGATTCTTGAACCAGTACTGCCAAACCGTCAATCGAGCGACGCATATCTGTACTGCCTGCAGCTAGGTAAACTTGCTGCGAAGAACCAAAATCACTCAACATATAGATGCAAGTGTCTGAACCACGTTACGCAACAATTCCATGTCGGATCCGTGATTTATCTCGATTGATGCCTGTCCAATTCGAATCATAAGGGGGTGATCTGAATCCCGAATCGGTTCATGTTCCTCCTGAATCTTAACCGGCACAAAATTAGGGGAAGATTTCTTTGGGGAGTCTACATTTTTAAACTTGTGTACCCAGTACCAAAGCTGGGGTTCTTTGATTTCATTTTCAGCACACCATGCAGCACCAGTCTTCCCACTTGAGCGAAAATCGACAATTCGCTTCCGCCAGCATTCCCGAAGTTCGACTAATTCTGCCTTTGTCATTATGATTCTCCTCTCGATTTAATTCGATGGGGGTATCATCTCAAGAAAAATTTGTTTGGAACAGGTGGGAACTATTTGTCGCTTACGCAATATGTTCTGTTGCTTTACTTACCTGTTGAGAACTTGCGGTTAGCTCTTCAGAAGAAGCAGCTACTTGTTCTGATGAATCAACAACTTCCTTAATAACAGTACGTAGTTTATTTATCATATTGTTGAAACTATGTCCTAATTGACCCAATTCATCTTGGCTATGTACTTCGAGCAATTGAGATAAGTCTCCGTTTGCAACCTTGCCTGATAGCTCTACCAGTAATTTTAAGCGTTTTGTAATAGACCTTGTAATAAACAGCGAAAGCACAATACCCAAAATAAGTGCGATTGCCAAGACGATAAGCATAGTGATAAGTATTGGGTTTGCAGCCTGCGTATACTCGTTCGAAAACATTACCCCTGCAACTTTCCATCCTGTAACGGGGTTCGTGTTGAAGATAATATCCTGGCCAATTCCTTTTGAATGATAAGAAAACTCCCCTGAGTTCGATTGAAACATAGGGTTCAAATTGTGGTCTGTTATAGTAGCACCTTGTGCGACACCTTTATCAACGATTGCTACTTTAGTCGGATCGAAAATAGCTAAATATCCATCGTTTCCAATGTGAACCCGACTAGCCATTTTAGTTAAAGCACCAAGCGTAACATCTGCACCAACAACGCCATGTTTATCAGGGAGTGCCTCTGTAATGGTGACCACCATACTATTCGAGCTAGCGTCTTTATAAGGTGCTGTTACAACAGGTTTACCCGGATTTTTTATAGCTTCTTGATACCATGGGCGTTTTCTTGGGTCATAACCATCCGGCATTTTCGTATATGGGCGGATGTCGATAATACCTGTATCTGTACCTACATAAACATGCAAAAAATCACGATGCCCTGCAGCGAAATTTGAAAGTGCCGTCAAGGCTGGCGTTGAATTCGTTCCCAAATCCTTTTGAAAGGTACTCTTATTTAAATCACTAGTTAGTACTTGTACCGCAGATTCCCAAGAGCCGATAGAATTTGAGATGGATTGGTTAAAAAGATTGACACTTGAAGAAGCAGAACCATTTATCTGCTGTTTAATCTTTCCTTGTGCTGAATTGAACGAGATGAGTCCAATAGAAACAGCAGGTATCGCAAGAATCGCTATAAAAGAAACTAGCAACTTCGCGGAAACATTCCATTTAAAAATGTTCTTCTTCACAAGACTGACTCCTTTTTCTCTTTATTTCTATAAATAAAGAACAGTTTATTATTGTAATAATGCCCCATTACCTACATCTTGAGTTGTATTTTCCGTTTCATTAAGTATTCTTTTCCCATCTGAGTAATTCTCGCCTCCTTTTCTTTCCTATTCCATTCAATAAACCCCATCTTGGCGAGGTCCGTAGCAGTCTTTTGACACCCACGGTCACAAAGCCCAAGTATATGTATCATTTGATCAAACTTTAGTTTCTCTTTTTGTCCTAGTTGGACAATCAGCTTTCGTTTACTTGTACGTAATTCCGGATAATGTAATGTCGCTGTCATAGCTGTCTCCCACAAAAATGACTATAAAAGAAAAGCATAAAGCTATCCTGTAAGCGGCTCAGGCTTGCTGAGTAAGTATCCCTGTCCGTATTCAACTCCAAGGTTGTTGAGTACGTCTAGTTCCTTCTGATTCTCTATTCCTTCCGCAATGAGCTTACTGCGACCCCTTGAAAATGAGACAAGGAATTGAATTAACTCCTGTTTTTTCTTTGAATACTGAATCCCCGATACAAGCCATCTATCAACTTTTAAAAAATTTGGCTCCATTTCAATTAATGCTTGTAGTCCTGCACCACCTTTTCCTACGTCATCAAGGGCAATAGCCAATCCTTTCTTGTGAAGTTCAGAGATACCATTCGTATAAGAAAGCTGTCTCTCATTTAACTCAAAAACGATATTTTTATATCTTTTATCCTTTGAAGTTAGGTTTAAAATGGAGGAAGGAAAAGCATTTATGAATATAGGACCGGGGAAGGTTTTTGCTATCTGCAGCGAGTGATTGATAAGAAACTCATCAACTATTCTATAGCAGCCGCACTCGAAGATTTCGTCATAGAAGGTTTCTGCAGAAAACCCTTCAGGACGATTAAGAATCTCATAGCCGAATGTACTGAGATCGCCCAATGAGAAGATCGGTTGAATATATGTATTAAAGGAGATCTTGTTTAAGTTTAGGATATGATTACAGCCACAAATTTGATGATCGTTTACGACCTCTAGCTCGGATGACTTCATCACTATTTCCACTCCAAACATAGAAAAGCCCCTATTAAATAGGGGCTGCTCCGTTATCCGTGGCAACCCGGCGATCGTAGACTCACGTCCGTAGACCCGTAGCTTTGCGTCACAATGTTTCCATTGCTTTGCCTTGAGACACAATTTTAAATCTTTACATAGACAGATTGTAACAAAGAACGACAAAGTATGACAAAACAGAAATGGGATTTAATGTTTCTTGGTAAGACGATTTTACAATTTTTTAAATTGCCAATTGTAAATCAGGGATGGAATCTACCTATTTGATTATTCCTGTAACAACGGAATCATCAAGAGGTATAAGGAGTACAGGTTTTAAAGCATAGGTCTTTTATTGGACGTAAGGGGACATGTACCTTGTAAGCGATGAGTCCTGGGCTGCAAATACACCATTTACGAGAGTCGCGGAATGCAATGGAATACACGTTCTTGACAGAAGAATAGGGTTACAAATGTTTAAAGAGGCTATTGAAGAAATCTAAAGTTCCTCTGAGAATTATTTTAGAATTATAAATCCTAAAATTATACAATAGTTTTGCGCTTAGAATATTTTTTACGGCATGAAAAGGTCGTAGAAAGGTATTACAGCAAACATTGCAAAGCAACTGTAACCGCTTAATAAAAACGTGCATGATACATATCATTCATTCTCGTGACATATAGTTTCTTCCTATTTAGTAGAACCATTTGTACTAAATTTATTCTACTTTGAGGGTGTGTAGTTTTTTTGGTTTTGTAGGTAATTTCTGAGGCAACTCGGAAAGGATTCATTGAAATAAATGAATAAAATCCTTACTTCCGATAATGTTTTATTATCGAATGCTAGAGGTAGAAAACCCATGCTATCTTGGGTTGTTTTTGTAATATAATTTTGTCATCTCTACCAAAATAGATGGTTTGGGGTTCATGGAATAACACTTTTG
>JAKADF010000213.1 GCA_021820805.1 Bacillota bacterium | reverse complement strand
GCCTGGTCTCGATTTTTCTTTTGGAAAAATGAGTTTACAGCAACTTGCTTCACTTCTATATGAAACAACTGCCTCTTTCACCTATCGAAATGACATAGATAAACCTTTGCATGAACCAATAAATCGTCTGTCATTGGCTGTGTGTGTACATGATGTTGAAGGAATTGCAGATGGTGCCTATTTGTATGATTCAAAGTTTCATGCCCTTAGCCTTGTTCGTGCAGGGGATAAGCGTTTGGAACTTCAGCAAGGGTTATCCATGCCAAATGTGAACCTATTTCAAGTGCCGCTATGCATGCATGTAGTAGGGAATAACAATCATCTTAAATCATTGCTGGGTTATAGGGGTTATCGGATACAGCAAATGGAAGTCGGTATGTTGTTACAGCGAATGCTTTTGTCTGCTTCAGCTTTAGGTGTAAACGGTCACGCGCTTCTAGGTTATGATGAAGCAGTAAGTGATAAAGTCTACAACTTAAAGGGAACGGGGAATACGTGTTTAATTCAAGTTCCAGTTGGGTATTATCAGAAATGGTGTCGTTTGAGTGGAGAAGTGGGCGGTTGACGGCAAGTGGTTGTATATGCTATGCCGCTTACCGCTTATGTTCAAAGTGTTGTCAAAGGTAAAATACTGCGTTATAATAGTCAAAGAAAGTCAAAGTCAAACCTAATTTGCTTAGGCCCTTGTATCTGATTATATAAAGTGCTGATTTCAAAAGATCTTTATATTGAAAGGTCGGATGAAAATGTCGGTGTTGGAGAATGGTTTAATAATCCCAGCTTGGTATGTTTTAAAGGTCAAAGTTAATCAAAGTTAAACTCTAAAAGTATCTCTATCTAGATTGAAGGAGGAAACAAAAAATGCGTTGTGACAATTGCAAAGTAAACCAAGCCAATATCAATATGCAAATGCAAATGAACAATCATGTACAGGAACTGCATCTTTGCACAGAATGCTATAAACAGATTGCAAGCCAGTTGCATTCCCCAGTCGGCGCTTCCCCATTAGGGAATCATCCATTTGGAGGATTTCCTTTTGGCAACTCTTCAATAGAAGAATTTCTGAAGGGATTTGGCATGAATGCCATTGGGGAAGATGCTGCAGAGTTCTCAGGCTTTCAAACAGATGCTTATCATGGCGGAAACCGAAATGGCAATGGCGGGTTTCTTAATCAGTTTGGCCGTAACCTTTCCGAACTTGCAAAGAACGGAAAGATTGATTCGGTGATTGGCCGTGACAAGGAAATTTCACGTGTTATTGAAATCTTAAATCGCCGTAACAAAAATAATCCTGTTTTAATTGGTGAACCGGGTGTTGGTAAAACAGCAATTGCTGAAGGGTTAGCCCTCAAAATTAATGAAGGTAAAGTACCATCAAAATTAAAAGACAAACAGGTTTACGCTTTAGATGTAGCATCCCTTGTTGCAGATACAGGTATTCGCGGTCAGTTTGAAGAGAGAATGAAGCAGTTGATTTCGGAACTAGAGAAACATCCAGATGTTATTCTGTTTATCGATGAAATTCATTTGTTGGTAGGTGCAGGTTCCGCACAGGGTTCGATGGACGCAGGCAACATTTTAAAACCTGCTCTGGCACGCGGGGACTTGCAGGTAATCGGAGCGACAACTTTGAAAGAATACCGCGTAATTGAGAAAGATGCTGCCCTTGAACGCAGGTTCCAGCCAGTAATGGTGAATGAGCCAAGTGTGGATGAAGCCGTGAAAATTTTGAAAGGAATTCGTTCAAAATACGAAGATTATCACAAAGTTTCTTATTCAGACGATGTCATTACTGCATGTGTGGCCTTGTCTCACAGATATATTCAGGACAGGTACTTGCCTGATAAGGCAATCGACCTTCTGGATGAAGCAGGATCCAAAGTAAATTTGCGTGAGTCAGTAAGTGATAGTGCGGATTTATTGGCAAGTTTGGAAGATGCAATGAAAGAGAAGGAAATCGCCACAAAGAATGAAAACTACGAACTCGCTGCAAAACTTCGCGATAAAGAGCTTGAACTAAGGGAAATGCTAAATCGGGAGTCAGGTGCAGCGAAGAACTCGTCCCAAGCATCCGACCGGCCAAAAGTAGATGTAGCTGATATTGAAGCCATTATTGAGGATAAGACAGGTATTCCGGTTTCGAGGTTGCTAGAAGCGGAGCAAGTGAAATTAAAGGAACTTGAAAATCGGTTGTCTGCTAAAGTGATTGGCCAAAAAGAAGCGGTTAAGAAAGTTGCGAAAGCGATTCGCAGAAGCCGTGCAGGACTGAAAACGGGTAAGCGTCCGATTGGATCGTTCCTCTTTGTTGGACCAACAGGCGTTGGAAAAACTGAGCTTGCAAAATGTCTTGCAGAAGAGCTGTTTGGGACGAAGGATTCCATGATAAGGCTAGATATGAGTGAGTACATGGAAAAACATGCGGTATCAAAACTCATTGGCTCACCTCCGGGATATGTTGGTTATGATGAGGCGGGGCAATTGACTGAAAAGGTTCGCCGCAACCCGTACAGCTTGATTCTGCTGGACGAGATTGAGAAGGCGCATCCGGATGTCCAGCATATGTTCCTGCAACTCATGGAAGACGGGCGTCTAACTGACAGTCAGGGACGAACAGTCAGTTTTAAAGATACGGTAATCATCATGACAAGTAATGCGGGTGTTATGGATCGCAAGGCTACAGTCGGATTCGGAGTTGATGCTCTGCAAAGTCAGGCACAGAATCATTTGAGTTCACTTGGCATGTTTTTCAAACTAGAGTTTCTCAACCGATTTGATGCGATTATTGAGTTCAATTCGCTGAATGAAAATGACCTGGTGCAAATTGTTGACATCATGTTGCAAGAGCTGAAAGAAGGCTTGAATGAACGGAGAATTGAACTGAGTGTGACAGACAGTGCCAAGAAGAAACTCGCACACATGGGGTATAATGCAGCATTTGGCGCCCGTCCATTGCGGCGCGTACTTCAAGACCAAATTGAAGATAGAATCGCCGATATGCTGCTTGATAGTCTTGATGTTTTAGGTTTTCAAGTTGACGTAAAAGATGATTCTTTTGTAGTATCTGCAAACTAACCAATCAAAAAGTTTTTATCACCACCGGGCTTCGGCTTTGGTGGTGTTTTTTTTGAGAATCTATTGTTTAATTGAAAAGAATAGATTGATATATGTATGTGCTTTTAGGAGGACAATATTTGTGCACTTGCATCTAGATATTATTTTATTTCTGCTTCTGTCCGGTTTTTTAGCCGCATTTATTGATTCAGTCGTCGGCGGGGGAGGATTAATATCAGTGCCGGCACTCATGATAGCTGGGCTGCCTCCGACACTTGCTATCGGTACGAATAAACTAGCTGCTATTTTTGGAACAGTGACGAGCACGGCTAATTACTTCCGATCAGGGAAAATCAGCCTTGCATTTACAAAAATTTTATTTCCTCTTGCCGTGGCTGGTTCTATCCTCGGTGCCATTACAGTTCGCCAGGTGCCATCTTCATTTTTGCGTCCGCTCGTCATTATCATGCTGATTTTGGTAGCTATCTACACAATATTTAAAAGAAACATGGGAACAAAATCGACTTTTCGCGGGCTGACAAAGAAAATGATGCGGTTCTCATTGCTTGTGGCACTCCTGTTTGGATTTTATGACGGCTTTTTTGGGCCTGGTTCAGGTTCATTTTTAATCATTTGTTTTTTATTTTTAGGATTTGACTTTATTGAGTCCTCTGGAAATGCAAAGCTATTAAATTTAGGGAGTAATATTGGCTCGCTTGCGACTTTTTTACTGCTTCACCTCATCCGTTTTGAGTATGGTTTATGGATGGCAGCTGGAATGATAATCGGATCGCTTATTGGATCTTCCTTTGCTATTAAAAAAGGTGCTAAATTTGTCCGCCCGATTTTCCTTACGGTAACACTGATAATGATTGGCGACCAAGCATGGACATTGATTCGGTAAAAAGCAAAAAGGCCGCATGATTCTAATCAAGGTATGGTATGCGGCCTTTTTAAAACGATAAGTCGACGTTTAGTCGTCAATCAGCTTTCCACTGGCAGAGAGTGGTTTAAAACGTGCGTTAAAAAATCGAAGCGTGGGTGGTTCATAAACCATTTCCAGTCCATTAATCGACGAACGCTTTTCGTAAAGGGATATAACAGAATCCGCAACAACATCCATATGGCTGTTCGTATAGACTCTTCTTGGAATTGTAAGCCTTACAAGTTCGAGCTTTGGTTTGTTATTTTGCTTTGTTTCCTTGTTGCGTCCAGCTGACACTATCCCGCGCTCCATGGAACGTACACCTGAATCAAGGTATAGGGCAGCTGCCAGCGCCTGGGCGGGAAATTCCTCCTGTTCTAAGTGGGGCAGAAATTGTCTGGCATCTAAAAATACGGCGTGACCGCCAATTGGACGAACAACGGGGATTCCAGCCTCAATCAGTTGCTCTCCAAGATACCTGACTTGATGTATTCGGTAACTAATGTAATTTTCATCTACAGATTCATAGATTCCTTGAGCCATTGCCTCCATATCTCGACCCGCCATACCGCCATAGGACGGCATGCCCTCATATAACACGACTAAATCCTTGGCCCTTGCGTATAAATCGGAATCGTTCATTGCAAGAAAACCGCCGATATTGACGAGACAATCTTTTTTGCCGCTCATTGTACATCCATCTGAATAGGACATCATTTCTATTAAAATATCCCGTACTGGGGTATTTGCATACTCAGCTTCGCGTTCTTTAATAAAGTAAGCGTTTTCAACACAGCGAGTAGCATCAAACATTACATCAATTCCGTATTGATGGCACAAGGTATAGACATCTCTCATGTTTTTTAGGCTAACTGGTTGTCCGCCAGCCATATTGACTGTAACCGCAAGACATACGTACGGAATTTTGTCAGCTCCATACTGATGGATTACATTTTCGAGCTTGTTCAGGTCGATATTTCCCTTGAATGGATGTTCAGCCATGGAGTCATGTGCGTCGTCAATAATGACATCAACAAAATGTGCTCCGTTTAATTCTTGGTGTGCACGTGTAGTTGTAAAGTACATGTTTCCGGGAACATAATCGCCAGCCTTAATTTTAAGTTGAGAAAGTAGATTTTCGGCACCACGACCTTGGTGTGTTGGTACGACATAACGATATCCGTAAATTTCGCGTACGGCTTTTTCCAACTGAAACCAACTCTTGCTGCCAGCGTAAGCCTCGTCACCGCGCATAAGTGCGGACCATTGCTGGTCGCTCATTGCGTTCGTTCCACTATCTGTCAGAAGATCTATATATACTTCCTCTGATTTGATAAGAAAGGTGTTATATCCGCCTTCTTTGAGTGCTTTCTCGCGTTCCTCGTAATTCAGTATCTTTAATGTTTCTACAGACTTAATTTTGTAAGGTTCAGCAAACCGTCGTGCCAACTTGACCCCTCCTTGAATAGATGCGTGTCGATACAAGGAGAGTATATGGTTTATTAATTGAATATTTCAAGAATGTGGATAACAGCAGAGAAGCTTTACTGCGTTAGTGTAATATTTTATGTGAATTACATAGAACGGCCGAATGTTGCATTGGCCGTTCTAGTTCTATCTCTGAGTTAATCAATTTTTAAGTCTTTTAATTTGATTTGATACAAGTCGCGCCGCCGATCTCGCAATTGACGGACGGATCCAGAGTTTCGAGACCGTCTTAGTGTTTCTAGATCAACGTCGCCGACAGCGACAGTATCGACATTTGCATCACATTCCCCAACGATTCCATCTCGCGCAAAACCAAAATCAGCAGGTGAGAATATTCCGGACTGCGCATATTGAATATCCATATTCTCGACGTGAGTTAAATTGCCGACGGTACCCGCGATACAGGTATAGACTTGATTCTCAATTGCTCGAGCTTGTGCGCAGTAGCGAACGCGAAGATATCCTTGACGGTCATCCGTACAAAACGGAACAAATATGATATTGGCTCCGTTGTCGACTGCAATCCGTGCAAGTTCTGGAAATTCAATGTCGTAGCAAATCAGGATGCAAATCTTGCCGCAATCTGTATCGAATACGTGAATTGCATTTCCTTCAGCAATGCCCCACCATTTACGTTCATTTGGTGTCGCGTGAACCTTTTTCTGTGTTTCAATCGTGCCATCACGCCGAAACAGGTACGCAACGTTGTACACATCTCCATCTTCTTCAACGAAATGAGATCCGCCTATAATATTAACGTTATAGCGAACTGCGAGTTCTGTGAAAAGTTCAATATACTTGTCTGTATAGGTTGCAAGCAGG
>JAKADF010000212.1 GCA_021820805.1 Bacillota bacterium | reverse complement strand
TATGGGTTGTACACTGAGCATATGGTCAAAGGAAAAACCGCTGAAGACTCCAGTCATAAAATAAATAATGATATCCATAGATGAAAAACGTCTGGGCAAGAAAACGACTAGTAGCATGCCAATCAGAAGGGCGGACAGAACGAAATATTCATTTCCATTAAAACTATTATCGTATATGGTCATATTTTCTGAACATCCCCTGAAAGTGTGATGATCACGTTTGTAACAATTTTTGAAAACAGGAGGAAGACAACCGTAAGAAAAGAGGCATAAAATAAGTTCCAATGGACATATTGGATAGCCCCAATTTGTTCTAAGAGTTTTTGAAAAAGAGTCAATGATGCGAAAACGGCTGCAGTTCCTAGTGCCTGAATTAGTCGAGATTGATACAATGAAATATTATCAAAGGCAACGAGTAATAACGGTATCATTATGTTGTGGCACATAAGAATCCCAATCTGCGTTTCGGCACTGTGCGTGATAGTAAAATACTTTAAATTCAAAGTCAAAACCGCGAATGCAGTTACTACAAATATTGTATTAATGAAGTACAACAAAATCATGTCTTTTTTGCTTAACCTCTTCGGGAGAATCCAAACCACGCAAACTGTACACCACATGGCGAGCGTGCAGATGCTAATCACCACAATAAAGCCCTCATCTCTGATTCGTTACATCCATCCAAACGAGCAGTGATTATAGTTTGCACCTTTTAATATAAATTATGGCATTTTACCCCGTCTTTTGAATTCCGAATCTTTATTAGATCACAATATGCCGTTCTAGAACTTTTTCATAATTTAAGGTACAAAGGTCCTAGTCTTTGGAATCAATCTATTTTTTTAGATTCCTAATCCATGTGAAATAACAGATTTCCCTTCCTTGTTTGGAGGGTGCACCAACGCCTACGCCCATTCATATTGTGAGTCTAGATTTTATTTTGGGGTAAAGAGGCGAAGTCACGTGAAGCGGGTATGGAAATCAGCAGCGGTAGGGCTTGCAACAATTGCATCTTTAGGTGTGGTGGCATGTGGAACAACACCATCTTCTTCACCAACGGGAACGAAGACATCAAGTGGAATAGCCACAGTGACAGTTGCGTCCGATAATGCGCCAGCACAAGCAGGTATCATTCTTGCGGATAAACTTGGCTATTTCAAAAAAGAAGGCATCCAAATTCAGTACAAGACGTTTGCTTCTGGTGAAGATGAACTTACCGCACTATCAGCTGGACAAGTGGACGTTGCCCGTGGTGTCGTGTCCGCAGGGCTCTTCAATGCTATGGAACAAGGGATAAACGTTAAAATTGTCGCCGATGGCGGGCAAAATCAGCCACAAAAGCCATACTTCGAGATTGCAATCCGTAAATCATTGGCAGGAAAAGTACAAAACTACAGCGATTTGAAAGGGTTGAAAATTGGCATCGCATCACAAGGCACCATTAACGAATTGTTTTTGGCACGTGCGCTTGCAAAAGGTGGCCTAACCCTTAAGGATGTTCACGAAGTAGTGGTGGATTCATTCCCAGATTTGAACACAGCAGTTGCTAATGGAACGATTGACGCAGCAGTACAAATCGAGCCGCTCATTACCGAAGGCGTTCAAAAAGGCTATCTTTCTTGGTGGAAGAACCCTTCAGATTATGCCCCCAATGAGCCTGTATCTGTAATTGAATATGGGAAAGCTCTACTGGATAATAAGTCCCTTGGTGATCGGTTTATGGTTGCGTACCTAGAAGGCGTACGGGCATACGATAATGCGCTCATCTATGGAAATCAGGATGAGCAAAAGGTTATTCAGCTGTTGGCAGGCAATACGTTTGTTACCGATGCAAAGCAGTGGGAAGAAATTAATAATCCTTATCTTGACCCCAATGGTTCATTGCCGGCTAACGGAGTGAATAACGACCTAAATCTCTATGTTTTACAAGGGCTTACAAAACCCACTAATTCAAGCCAACTTGTTGACATGAGCTACGTAAATGATGCCTTAAAGCAAATTGGGTCAGATTCCCATAAGCTAAATTAACCTTTGAACTGGAGGGGTGGCTGTGCAATCCATCAATGTCGTCATAATTGGTGAGGAAGTTGAAAAACAGACAGGGCGGTTCACAGCCAATCAACGCCGCAGATTGTATGGGTTTATCGGGCCATTGGTGCTGCTCTTCTTTTGGCAAGTCCTAGTTATGTTCGGGGTTCTTGATGCACGCTTTTTTCCTTCTCCTGTTCAAATTGTTCAAATGATTGTTCACAACCTACAAACAGGTCAGTTAGAAAAGGACCTTGGAGTCAGCCTTATACGTGTCTTTGGTGGTTTTATTCTTGGAACGATACCGGGGCTCATTATCGGACTGAGTATGGGGTTATTCCGATGGGTGGGAGCTTTGTTTGACCCTATTATAGCTGCACTACAGCCGATACCCAAATTGGCACTTATGCCTCTAATTATGGTGTTGTTTGGGTTAGGTGAAACTGAAAAAATCGTTGTAATTCTAACTGGCGTTTTTTTCCCCGTTGTGATTAACACGGCTGCTGGGGTCAGAAATTTAGACAAAGCATATTTGGAAGTGGCAGCAAACTTTGGAGCTTCAAAACTTCAATACTACCGAACTGTTGCCCTTCCAGGTGCGCTTTCAATGATTTTTACTGGGCTTAAATTAGGAATAGGTATGGCATTGCTCCTGATAGTCGCTGCAGAAATGCATGGAGCATTATCGGGAATAGGTTATCGACTTTGGTATGCCTATAGCATGTTTACAATTCCTACGATGTACACCTCCTTTGTTATTCTAGCTGCTCTCGGTTGGATTTTTACCACTGTGATTGAGGAAATTGAACTGTGGGTAACGCCTTGGAAACGACCATTATAGTGGGATGACTGAGGGGATGGTAACATGAAGAGCAAAATACAGTTTGAGCATCTTTCTAAGAATTTCAAAGTAAAAAAGGGAACCATTCCCGCTGTTCAGGATATTACGCTTGAGGTTCGAGAAGGCGAATTTCTTTCAATTGTGGGACCTAGCGGGTGTGGGAAAACAACCCTTCTTCGAATATTAGCGGGACTTGATAAACCGTCATCGGGGACGATGACTATACAGCATCGGAATCCGAATCAACCACTTAATTCAATGGTATTTCAAGAGCATTCCGTTTTTCCATGGATGACAGTACGGCAAAATATAGCCTATGGTCTTAACATGCGTAAAGTGGATAAACAAATCGTCCGCCAAGTTGTGAATGAATACTTGGATAAAACCGGTTTGGCTAAGTTTGAAAATTCTTATCCACATCAATTGTCGGGTGGCATGAAGCAGCGGGTTAGTGTAGCCAGAGCTTTTGCAAATGATCCTGAGATACTTTTAATGGATGAACCATTCGCTGCACTTGATGAACAAAATCGACTGACACTGCAGGAAGAACTTCTTCGTGTATGGGAAGAAACACGAAAGACCGTTGTTTTTATCACCCACAGTATTGATGAAGCAATTTTCCTTAGCGACAGAATTGTACTCATGTCAGCGCACCCTGGCAGAATTCGGTCTACTTTCCTTGTGGATTTGCCGCGCCCAAGGCATGTTGAAGAGGTCCGTTCCCATCCGAATTATCAAGGACTATTCACAAGAATTTGGACTCTTCTAAAGGAAGAAGTTCAATGGGCACGTAAGCAGGAAGGAAGGAAATCGTCATGATAGACTCCGCTGTTGTCCATGTCGAAGGGACCGAATTGACTAGTCATCGGCAATTGTCACCTGTTTTAAAGCGCAGGCTGCTTCAGATCCTATCGCCTATTCTATTTCTAGTCGTCTGGCAAGCTCTTGATATGTTTCATGTCTTAAATAATCAGTTTATCCCTGCGCCCTCTACAGTGATTGCAGCTTTTATTTCAGATATGCAATCGGGGCAATTGTGGGCTGATCTTAGCATCAGTTTATATCGTATTACACTGGGATTTGCTATTGGTGTGATTCCAGGGATTATTGTCGGACTAAGCAGCGGGTTGTTCCCCTTAGTTCGGATGGTTGTCGATCCGATTGTCTCAGCGACGTACTCTATTCCAAAGCTCGCTTTGGTGCCGCTTTTTATGCTGATTTTTGGTCTCACAGAAACAGAAAAAATTTTACTAATCGCGGCAGGATGCATCTTTCCTGTCGTCATCAATGTGACTTCCGGTGTTGTAAATTTAGATAAGCGATACATGGAGGTCGCAAAAAACTTTGGAGCGTCCAGGCTTTCATTTTATCGTACGGTCGCGATACCAGGATGCCTTCCTGCATTGTTCAGTGGTTTAAAGCTCGCTTTGGCAGAAGCGCTGCTTTTGATTGTTGCGGCAGAGATGGTTGGTGCACAAAGCGGTATTGGCTATCGAATATGGATGTCGTACGACGTAATGAATATGCCAATTATGTTTGTGTCCTTTGCGGTAATGTCTATTTTGGGCTACGTATTCAGTGCAATTCTTGATGAGATTGAAGTGAGGTTTGTACCGTGGAATCAGGAGCTTTAGGGACACGGTAGGAAAATCGTTATAATAAAAGAACTTTAGAGTAGTTCATTGTTGATAGTTACCCTTATTTGTACTAATTGCGACAGTATCTATGATTGACAGGAACTGCTGTATATTTATAACAGATGCTAAAACTTGTACTATTTGTATATTAACGGCGGCGGGGAATGTCCTGCCGCCTTTTTCTAACGAGAACGGATCTATTTGCTAAACCAAAAGTGAGATGAGAGCGCGTTAGCTTATATCGATGATGTCGCTCTACACTTTCACTCGAAACTTTCTTCAGAAAATAGTCTTGACAGACTGTTGATAATACTCAGTCACAAATGTACTTTGGACGTGGTTACATATTTTTCGTTTTGTGTAAATCATGGAAGCTAACACTCATCTAACTGGGAGTAGATATAGGTGAAACAAATCTCAAAAGGCTCGTTAGGGCAGGCTGCGTTTAAGATTTCTTTGCTCTATGCAACATTTGGCGGTGCTTGGGTATTGTTCTCGGATTTCTTTGTCGATAAGATGTTGCGACACTATGAAATCTTAAGTATGTCAAAGGGAGTCTTATTTGCCGTCGTAACTGCTTGTCTACTGTATTTTATGATTCGCCGCTACGAACAAAAGGTTCAGGACCGAGAAAATCAATTACGTACACTTATTAATTCTGTACCAGACTTTGTAAATTTTAAGGATGCAGAAGGGCGATGGCTAGAAGCTAACGATATCGCACTCCGCCTTTTTCGATTAGAGGATGTGCCATATCAGGGGAAAAAAGACTCTGAATTAGTGAAGTTCTCTCCAAGGTTTCGAGATGAATTAATGGCTTGTGAAGCATCAGATGAGGCAACTTGGAAACAGGGCACCACAACGCGTTCTGAAGAAGTGATACCGAGTTCTGATGGTGATTCAGCGATATTTGACACGATTAAAGTGCCTATTTTTCATCCTGATGGGAGTCGAAAGGGAATTGTGGTGATCGGTCGAGACATTACGGAACGTAAAAAAGATACTGAACTACTTCTAAAATCTGAAAAGCTAGCTGTGATTGGTCAATTAGCGGCGGGAGTCGCTCATGAGATCAGAAATCCTTTAACTTCACTTAAGGGGTTTATTCAGTTGTTGTCGAAGAAAGCAGAAAATCAAGCTTACTGTGCAATCATGTTACCAGAACTGGAACGGGTGAATCAGATTGTGAGTGAGTTTTTAACGATTGCCAAACCCCAAGTTCAAGTTTTGAAAAAAACTAGTCTTCAAAAATTAGTGCAGGATGTTATTGTTCTTCTCAATACAAATGCAATCGAGAAAAATGTAGAAATAAGAATGGACTGCGATTCCAATATCTCTTCAGTAAACGGTGATGAGAATCAATTAAAGCAAGTCGTGATAAATATCTTAAAAAACGCAATTGAGGCTTCGCCGTCTGGCAGTCGGGTTAAGATACATATTCAACAATTCGATGTGAATACGGCCACTATTCGTGTAGCTGACAACGGCTCTGGCATACCGGAGAAATCGATCCCGAAGTTAGGTGAACCATTTTTTACTACTAAGGAGAAGGGAACAGGTTTAGGACTACTGGTATGTCGCAGAATCCTTGAGGCGCATAATGGCAGTCTCATCGTAAGCAGTCAGGAAGGTGTAGGAACGACCGTTGATATTCTTCTACCAGACCCACATGTTGAAGAAGATAGCATGAACACCGACGATAAGGTTGAAGTGTGTAATCGATATCCTTTGTTTTCTGTAAACTGATACATTGAAGTTCCTGCTCACCATGACTTCTGGTTCGGTAGATA
>JAKADF010000211.1 GCA_021820805.1 Bacillota bacterium | reverse complement strand
GTACTTGTCACTATATTCGCGCTTAAGATAGTACACTCTCCATTTGGGCATGTGCTTAAGGCGATTGGTTTGGATGAAGTGGCGGCCAGTGCATTAGGTAAAAATGTTGTATATACAAAAACTGTAGTCTCGGCCTTAGCTGGATTCGTTACAGCGTTCGCAGGAAGTTTGTACGCATACTACTTATCTGCTATCGATCCAAGTAGTTTTAGTGTTACACAATCCGTATTCTTTTTCTCTCTAGTCGTATTAGGCGGTATGGGCCGGATCTGGGGGGCAATTTTAGGAACCGTTATTTTAACATTACTACCTCAATTATTAACATTTATTTCATTGCCTAACAGTCTGACATTTGTGGTGCAACAGATCTTGTATGGTCTGCTTTTAGTATGTTTTATGCTCTTTGCTCCAACAGGATTATCTGGGATTGCAATAAAATTGAGTTCGCTAAAACGAGAAAAAAAGATACTTCGCAAAAAGCAAAACACGGGTATGGAGTGGTAGTATGACAAACAGCAGCGGGCTTTGTGTCTCACATTTGTTAAAATCCTTCGGCGGTAACAAAGTCTCAAATGACGTTTCATTTGAAGCGAAAAAGGGAGAAGTTACATGCTTAGTAGGTCCAAACGGTGCTGGAAAAACCACAATATTCAACTTAATCAGTGGTTTTGCAAGGCCAGATAGTGGGGCCGTATCTGTTGACGGTAAAAATATAACTGGACTCCCACCGCACAAATTGTTGCAGCATGGTGTTGCAAGGACCTTTCAACACTTACGATTATTTAACGAGCTGACGGTTTTTGAAAACCTATATCTAGGTGTAAAGGGCATTGGAGAAACCTTTTTTAAAAGTTTTTTCTCGACAAAAAAAACGCCCCAACAGAAAGCGGCCGTGAATGAGGTAGAAAATTTACTTCAGGAATATCACCTCGGTGATATGAAAAATGAAGTGGTTGGACGTCTCCCATATGGACAGCAAAAATTAGTATCTTTGGCAAGAGCGCTAATTTCAAAACCAGAGTATCTTCTTTTGGATGAAGGAACATCAGGAGTAGATCCTGCAGTGTTGATGGAGATGACAAAGAGTGTTCGGAGTCTTCCAGATCGTGGTGTCTCGGTTCTGATGATTGAACATAATATGGATGTTGTAAAAGAATTAGCAGATACACTAATATTCTTGCATCATGGTCAGGTTCTTGCTTCAGGTACACCAGAAGAAATCGTGAATAATAAGCAGTTGACAGCTATTTACTTTGGGGAACAGTGAGGGGTACATGATGCTAACTGCCGAATCTATTTGTGTATATCACGGAGACAAGCGTGCACTTGTCGATGTGAGTTTATCCATTACAGACAATTCTTCAACAGCCATTATTGGTCATAATGGGGCTGGGAAGTCTACGCTCGCAGGAGCATTATGTGGTTTAAATAATCTTCGTAGTGGCCGAATTATAGTCAATGGAATGGACGTATCGAAGAAGAATTCCAGATGGTTCGCAAATGCTGGTATACGCTTAGTCCCTCAAGACGTTGGTGTTTTTAAAACTTTAACGGTTAAAGAGAACCTAGAAATGGGTGCAAGTGTTACCCGTGAAAATGTTCAGGAAGGCATGGAATTTGTTCTTAACTTTTTTCCGGATTTAAACTGCAAATTAAATGATCCCGCGGGAAGTATGAGTGGCGGTCAACAAAAAATGTTGGCTGTGGGTATCGCATTAATGTCATTTCCTAAAGTATTGATTATGGATGAACCATTTATTGGCCTGTCACCAACCATGGTTGACGCAGTGCTAAAGTGTATCATAGAATTAAAAAAAGCGAGAGAATTAAGTGTTATCTTAATTGAACAGAATATTAAAAAGGCACTTTCTGTCGTTGAAAATGTTTGTGTACTAAAAAATGGAATATTGGTTGGAGAATATTCATCATCAGCAATTTTGGAAGAGGGTAACTTCTGGAAGTATTTTTAAACGCCTCAAATTGGTTTTAAAAACATAAGAGTGAAAGCCTATATTGGTACTGTTTCTTCACTGTGGGGGAGCCTTATCCGCTTTCTCAAACATTGAATGAAAGCCAGTAGACGTAGAGTGATAGCTTTCTACGAGTACTGGCTTTTCTACATTTAAAGGAGGCATAAAAAATGGAAATTAGAGAATATCCAAATTTATATATTGGTGGTGAGTGGGTCAAACCGCACTCTGACAACGTTATAGAATCGTACGACCCGTCGACAGGGCAGGTCTGGGCAACCGTTCCGTCCGCAGATGAGGTGGATGTTCAAAATGCCGTAGATGCTGCGAGGGTAGCATTAAAAGGTCCTTGGCGTTCCGTTTCAGCAACAGAAAAAGGTGAAATGCTTTATCGGTTAAGTGAATTAATTTTAGAAAACATTGAATATTTGTCTAATCTTGAATCGAAAGATAACGGTAAACCGATTCGGGATACTCGCGGCGAAATCACCCGTGCAGCTGGATGGATTCGTTATTTTGCTGGATTTGCGGATAAAGTTGTTGGTAGTACGATCCCTTATCGACCAAATACTTCGGCGTACACACGGAGAGAACCAGTCGGTGTTGTGGCCGCAATTACACCCTGGAATTCACCAATATCGATGTATTCGTGGAAACTTGGTCCTGCACTTGCAACAGGAAATGCAGTCATTCTCAAACCAGCTGAACAGACGTCTGTTACCGCATTTGAGATAGCAAAGCTTGTTGAAAAAGCCGGTTTCCCAGCCGGGGTGGTGAATGTTATTCCTGGTTATGGAGAAACTGCAGGAAGAGCACTTGTTCAGAATAAAGGTGTGAACAAGATCTCTTTTACAGGCGAACACAGAACAGCACTAAGGATTATGAAGGATTCTACCAGTTCCTTCAAACGGATGTCTTTTGAATGCGGGGGTAAATCTCCACATATCTTATTTGAAGATTGCGATCTGGAAAGAGCTCTTACAGTGGCCACCCACTCAGCTTTCCGATCAACTGGACAGTCCTGTTCCCTTGGTTCGAGGCTTTTTGTGCTAAGGCAAATTTATGAACGAGCCATTTCACGGCTTAAAGGTCGGGTTGCCGGTATTAGAGTTGGAATGCCACTGGATGAAAAGACGCATATCGGTCCTCAAACTTCGAAAGAGCAGTTGGAAAAAACACTAAGATACATTCAGCTTGGAAAAGAAGCTGGTGCAAAGCTGCAAATTGGAGGTAGCCGATTAGAAGCACCTGAATTCAGAAATGGATATTTTGTACAACCTACCATTTTTTCTGATGTGCATAACGACTGGAAAGTTGCTCAAGATGAAATATTCGGGCCTGTTTTATGTATTATTCCCTTTGACAATGAGGAAGAAGTCCTTCAAATGGCGAACGATACAATTTACGGGCTTGTGGCCGGAGTCTGGACAAAAGATATCGGCAAAGCGCATCGAATGATTGAGAATCTAGAATCAGGGTTAGTTTCCGTAAATACGTATCGTCCGGTTTATTGGAACCTTCCATATGGCGGTGTCAAAATGAGTGGACTGGGTCGTGAACATGGCTATGCTGTATTGAACGAATATACTGAGTACAAAACTGTTGTTATTGATTATTCTCCAAATGAGCCAAAGGATCCATTCGCGAACTAAAGCAAATGGATTTTGACAGGAAGTCTGCACTTGACTGAACCTTTTGTTGAGGTTACATTGTATTAAAAAATACGAGAGAATTTAGGAGAAGATATGGGTCATACTGTCTTTATTGCAGGTCACGGTAGACTACCTACAGGGGCAGCAGCAAAGGGACTTATGGATGTGCTTGCTGTAACAGTAGAGATAGATCGAAAGCATGGTGTAATATTAGATGCTGACTGTACCTTAGCAACTGCACAAGGTAAAGAGTTTGTTAGGGGTTTGCTACGCGGGTACTCAATGGATGATATACCAGCTATTATTCAAGATGTTTCTTTATCTTACTTCGGTAAGGTACGGAGCGCACTTATCGCTGCGTTGAAGGATCTCGGGGATGAGTATCAGCGGCAAGTTGAAACAATTAAATCGTTGTGACAACTGATTCCAAGAGATCAACTGTTCAAGATAGAAAATTGACTATTTAGTATAAGATTGGTTCTCGACACAAAAGAGTGGCTTTGTGGAAAAGGGATTTCGTGGTTTATTGCGAAATCCTTTTTTTATAATTGAACCTAAAGGAAGAGGATTTGAACAATGAAGTCAACACCGTATACGCATTAGCTCATGCAGCCCACATCAATCGGATGAGTCAAAGACACTCCATTTTGCTCGAACGCGTTATACATCGCAGGTGAAGTAGGAGTAACCTTAACAAACAAGCTTCTTGAGAATGGATCATCTTGTGTCTTGTTCATTTGTTGGTTGGGTGCCCCTGAAACCGCAAGTATTCCCTGGCTATGGCGCTAGTTATCATCCCTTCATCGTATTGTTGATGAATCTTTTGCCAACGTTCTCGGCGCTCTTTCATTTTGGTGTTGCCTTTGCTTCCAAAGATGCTGTTGTCAAGCAATCGATTCGAAGGTTAGAATCTCTTGGACTTCAGGTTACAGTCCAGCCGATAGCTGACGCACTGATATGTCCCTACTGAGGTCCTGATTTTAAAACACTAGTCCAGAGCCTCATTTGAGCACGCTGTCTAACGTCTTGTGAAGCTATATTTTCTGGATAGGTTGCTGCTATTTCCGGAAGACGCAGTTGAGAAAATAAATAACGTTACGTTATATGGTTCAGATGAGCGCTCGCTGGTCTTTCGGCTTCTTAAAAAAAACCGTCCGGCAGGTGTCAATTCGACATAAGAGGTGATACAGTCAAAAAACCAAATTCCCAGTTCTTCCTCCATAGTTTTGATCTAACGACAACTCAGGACTGCGTTATGTTCATGATATCCGCAGCTTCGGAAAAAGCACCGGAACTTTACCACTTGAACGAAGGTTTGCCAAACATATCATGTTCATATGCGCTTCCTCCCAGAAGGTTCTCAGGAAAGCCTATTTCGCGACCATCAGATGTTGTTTATACTATATATCGTTATTTCCGAATGCGTATAATCTTTCTGTAGTCTGTCTTACAGACCCATAATCGCCATTTGTTGTATCATTCAATAAATCATACAAAAAGCAAAAATCTTTGAAGGATGAAGGGTATGAAAGTCGTACTGGTAACGCCTTATTATCATCAGCAGCGAGGAAATACGGTGACCGTCCGGCGGATATCTGAGGCACTGCAGGGTCTTGGGATTTCAACTGAGGTCGTCTCTGTAGAAGAGAACTCTTTTCCTCCGCTTCCGCATGCAGATCTGATCCATGGATTTAATGCGTATCAGTTCTCCAAGTACTGGACGCATGCAGGAACATCAACCTGCCCGTATATGGTTACGCTGACAGGAACTGACTTTAACCATTCTCTTTTGCATGAGCAGACGAGAGACGTGGTAATTCAATCATTAAACGGCGCAGAGGCCATTAGTGTATTCAATCAGGAAGCAAGAGCGTTACTTTGGCGGGAGGTTCCGGGATTGGAACACAAAACATTCCTGATCCCTCAGGGGGTCTCGGATTTTTCTTTAATCCAAAGTCATAGAAAGAAGGAAGAAGGCAGTTTCTTATTTGTGTTTCCGGCAGGCATTCGAAAGGTGAAGAATGTTCCTGTGGCTATTTCGATGCTGGCTTCCTTGTATGAATGTAACCCGAGAATTCGCCTATGGATTGTTGGGCCGGTTATTGAAAAAGAGGAAGGAAACCGTGTACTGAAACTAATCGAGCAGAACGCCCATTGGGTTCGCTATTTGGGACAAATTCCCCATCGCGAGATGGGCGGCATATATCGATGTGCAGATGTGGTAATCAATACTTCCTTATCTGAAGGGCAATCTTCAGCTATTTTGGAAGCGATGGCTATGGGCATTCCCGTAATTGGTTCAGATATTGCAGGAAATAGGAGCATCATATGCCACGGCAAAACGGGGTTTCTTTATCGAGACGAACGACAATTTTCGCAGGTTGCCAGCCGTCTTATGGAGAGCATAGAACTACGAAAAATAGTTGGACTTTCAGGAAAGGAGTACGTCAAAAACCATCACCAAGTGGAGAAAGAAGTCCAGGCGCTAGAAACTATTTACCGACAGATTATTCAGCGCAACAGTCAGAGTCGTGTTGTAGTGGGCGACTAAAGGAGGCGATTGACATCTAGTCGTCAGGAATTGGTAAGCCGTGAAAACGATGACCGCTTGAAAAGCTAAATCCGTTCCAAGCGTATTCAAAACGCACTGAAAAGTTCGTTCCCAATTCATTCCCAACGTGCTT